>NZ_WUDQ01000006.1:0-92300 GCF_009827695.1 Paenibacillus sp. OT2-17
GGATTGTATATTTTGGATGAACCGGAGGCTGCGTTATCGCCTTTGCGCCAGATGGCCATGCTTGCACGGATTCACGAGCTGGTGCAGCAGGGCTCACAGTTTATCATTTCTACTCATTCCCCCATTTTGATGGCGTATCCAGATTCCATCTTGTATCATTTGACACATGAAGGGATCGACATCCGGACACTGGAGGAAACCGATCATTTTATCATCACGAAGCAATTTCTGAATAACAAGGAAAAGATGATACAGGAGCTATTCGAAGATCCACAATAGGGATCGTAGGGACCGCCAGACCGTTCCAGAAATTCACCCTGGTCGTTCGTATGAGAGGGACAACATCGCCATTTCAGGTTGTTCCTTTTTGCTGTCCTGTCAAAGGAAAGATTCAGGGTTATCGGAAGTATTTTATGATTGTTATTTGTCTCTCGCTCTATTAATATAATGAAGAGTTTTGCTGAAATGGTTGCAAAATAAGATTTTCGTATACGAAATAAAGAACCTGAGGAGGACAAAACGCAACATGTCAGATTCACAACAGTTGAAAATGGGACCGCTGGTCATTTTGATGATTAATATGTTTATTGCCATGCTGGGAATTGGCCTCATTATTCCGATCCTCCCTAAGTTTATGAGCTCCTTGGGAGGCAGTGGTGAAACGGGTGGTTATTTGGTTGCTGTGTTTGGCTTAACCCAATTCCTGTTTTCGCCGCTAGCGGGAGAATGGTCCGATAAATACGGACGTAAAAAAATGATTATTATCGGTTTGGTAATCATGACGGCTTCTTCTGTATTGTTTGCGATTGGGGAATCGTTGACCACATTGTATATCTCCCGTTTACTGGGTGGTGCAGGGGCAGCCTTTATGATTCCTCCGATGATGGCCTATATTGCTGACATTACAACGGTCCACAATCGCGGTAGAGGAATGGGGCTGTTGGGTGCCGCCATGTCTCTTGGCTTTGTGATCGGTCCTGGTGTGGGCGGTTTGCTGGCAGATATCTCGATTCGTACGCCCTTGTATGTTTCGGCGGCCGTATCGGGCGTAGCTGCACTGATTTCCTTGATTATGCTACCCGAAACCTTATCGCTGGAAAAACAGTTGAAGTTTCGGAATGTCAAGGCCAAACGGGACAATGTGATTAAACAGTTTGCCCTTTCTTTCCGCAAGCCTTACTTTATGCTGCTGATTATGATATTCACGTTAACCTTTGGACTGACACATTTTGAAACGATGTTTCCTTTCTTTGTGACGGGGAAGTTTCATTATAATGAGCGTGATATTGCTATCATTATTACCGTAGGTGCACTGGTCGGAACCGTGATTCAAGCTGTGGTAATCAGTCCGATGTTAAACCGTTTTGGCGAAAAAGGTGTCATCATCGGTTCCTTTCTGTTTTCGGCGATTTCCCTTGTGCTTATGCTGCTCTCTGGCAACTTTTATTATGTACTCGGGGTATCGCTCATCTTCTTTACCGCTACGTCGTTGCTTCGGCCAGCCATTAATACTGCTTTATCCAAAATGGCGGGGGATGAACAGGGAGTTGCAGCTGGCATGAACAATGCTTATATGAGTATTGGTAATATTCTAGGACCTGCGCTTGCGGGTACATTGTTCGAGGTGCATATCAATTTGCCATACATTTTTGGGGCAGCCATTCTCATTCTTAGTTTGGGTCTGGCTGTAAAATGGAAAAGCAGAGATACGCAAACCACAGCGGTTTAATGTTGTTCTTTTCGTGAAATTAGTCTCTTTTGGTGTGAACTGTGACGTTCTTGTGAACCGCAGATGGCGCCGAAGGAGGCTATTTTTTTTGCATACATCGCGAAACGTTAATGAAACGACAGAATCTTGGGTAATAATGCATGATGAGTTTACAACAAGACAAAAGTAGAGCTAAAAGCCAGATAATATGTAAAAAAACAGCTAGAAGGAGATGAGAGCCGATGGAAGAGCGGAAAGAGCAGTTATTTTATACAGGAACTTATGCGTCTCGTCAGGAAAGAGGAATATATGTATGTGCTTTGCGTGTGACCAATGGTGATCTGCGCATTGTTGGAGGTGTGGAAGGAATGGAGAGGCCTTCTTTTCTCGCGCTACACCCGGATGGGACGAAGCTGTATGCTGCCAGTGAAACAGAAGGAGGCGAGCTGTATGCGTATCAGGTGAATGCCCAGACGGGGGAATTACATCCTTTGGATCGAAAAGGGACGGAGGGAGCGCATACTTGTTATGTTTCCGTAACAACCGATGGACGATATGTGCTGGCTTCTAACTATTCAGGCGGCAATGCCGTTGTGTTCCCTGCGACGGAAGCAGGAGGATTAGGAGACATGTCGGGACAAGTTCAGCATACCGGCTCAGGTATTCGCCAGGACCGCCAGGATGCGGCACATCCGCATTCGATTATTCCAGATCCTTCAGGACAGTATGCCATGGTATGTGATCTGGGACTGGACCAGATTGTGGTATACCGTTTGACAGAGGATGGAAAACTGGTGACCCATCGTGAGACAGATTTGCCACCCGGTTCTGGGCCGCGTCATCTGGTTTTTCATCCTTCGCGTCCATATGCTTTTGTCGCCAATGAGTTGAACAATACAGTCGCTGTGTTTAGTTATAACGAACGTAATGGTGAGCTTACATTGCTGCAAAGCCTGTCCACACTGCCAGAAGGCATTATAGATGTAGAAAATACAGCAGCCGATATTCGGATTACGCCCTGTGGACGCTTTTTGTATGTGTCAAACCGCGGCCATGACAGCATCGTGCTATACCATGTCGATCTGGACAGCGGCAAGCTGAAGACGGTTGAATGGGTGGAAACCTTCGGCAGCACACCCCGTAACTTCAACATCCTGTCCGGTTATCTGGTAGTAGCGAATCAGGATGGAAACAACATCGTATCCTTTGCCGTCCATAGTGAGGATGGACGGCTGACCCGAACGGGATATGTGCTGGAGGTTCCTTCACCTGTATGTATTGAACCTGTTCGCTAATCGGATAGCATGTGGCAAAAGAGTACAATATAAGTGGATGAAAAATAAAACACGGCGCTTTGTTTCCCATGAAAGGCATGGGCAAAACGCCGTGTTCAGGTCTTGAAGTGGTCTAAAAGCTACTTACTGCTATCGCCAGCTTCTACCGCTACTGTTTTGGCATGATTTTCTGTATGTTTGTAGTACAAACGGAACAGGATGTCCTGATTGTAGTTACCGAATCCGGTACCGAACAGGGTAACCCCTCCAACATGCTGGGCATCATCCAATATGGCAATGCGGAATTTCCATTGCTTCTGATCAATTAGCACTTGGCTTAAAGTCACGTCGGATATCTGTTTGCCATCCATAAAGGTGCCTTCAGAGGTAACGCGAAGTCTTTTAAGGAGACCATATTGATTAATAAAATCAGGCCACCATGCAGGTGTGTATTTACCACGGTTATCCCCGAAATCCCCTGGACTGGTCCATGTACCCAAATTCACATCATTTAGGAAAAAAGTGATATCTGAAGGCCAATTATCATTGGTAAAAGGGGCCTCGGATGATAGTTCCATCGAAATTTCCAGTTCCTCAGCTTTTTGGCTGGACAGTAGGAAATTCGGCACCTTATAATCCATATAACCTTGGCTGAACCATAGAATTTTGGAATTGAAGCGCTCAGGGTCCAAGAATGAACGAGGCTCATCGAATTCACCAATGATCTTTTCGACGGTAGCCAGTCCGCAGGTCGCCTGTATTTCAAAATCTGTAAAGTGTCCGACAGAAATCTCCGTCTGATGGAATTGTCGTACATCCTGCTGGTAGCGTGGCATGGCGATTTCAATTTTGTCTGTAGCCAGTGAGCACACTTTCTGTACCCCGCCTCGTCCAGGCAGCATTTTGGTCGAAATAATGGACGCTCTCTCCAGTTTCTTGACATGCATCGTCATAATCGCACTGCTGAGCCCCAACGCTTCCGCCAGCTCACGTATATTCATAGGCTTCTCCGCAAGCAGAACAATCATGTTTAGCCGAACCTCACTGGCCAGCGCTTCATAAACGGGAAGTGATTTTTCAGAAATGTCCAGTTGCATAGTTCCTCCAATTCTAACGCACATCATAAATTGATGGTAGTTTAACATATATGGATTTTTTTCAATAATCATACATAAAAAACGATATGATTTACATTTATATAAACAATATACCCTTTCCTTGATCACTGGCACAAGCCTAACCCCTCAAAAAGCCGGAAATTGTTCAAAAAACAGGACACCCCATGAACTCTTTCTTTGTTGTTGGGATGTCCTGTGATGGTATGTGATTTGCAGGGTGGATACAGGATAGAGTCAAGTGCCTTTGGTGTTTAGGACCGGATATGTTCTTCTGCCAAAGAAGAGCCAGCCGTTTTATCTTTATCTGCTGCGTGTACATCCTGATGTTGAGAAGCATCTGCCTTGATCAAGCCGGGGTGACCAACATAAGGACGATCACTGCGCGAGCGGCCTCGGGTAAGTCGGAAGCCAATCAAGAACAGCACAAGCTGCACAGCCAGTATGTAGGGAGACGCTTCCGGTCCGATCCATTGAAACAGAGCGACAGCGGCGATTACCATGCACAACAGGCTTGTTGGAAAATGGGATGCCGTCACGTCCAGATCATTTTGCCTGCGCAGGGTCATCAGCCGGTATACATACAGTAGGGCGATCAAGCCGGAAACGAACCTCATCCATGCATACCCTATGAGCCATGAGGCAGATTGTGCAGTGTCGGGCAGACTAACATCGACATGGCTGGAGGCTATCAGTTCCACAACCAGCCTTGAGACCAACCAGACGATTCCTGCCAGCGCCAACGGACCAGCTGCTGGACGTAATAGCTTCCACAATGCTGTTCCCCAGCCCGGAGCATGAGATTCCAGCAGAACCAGACGCCGTTCCTCGATGAGTTTGTTCATTTCACGCTCCAGTGATTTGAGAAGCAATTCTCTGCGGAACGTATCACATTCCCGAAGGGATGCTTGAACCTGCTCTTGAAGGTGAGGGGTCAAATAGGGAGCAGCTTTGGTTTCCTGAAGAGCGTGGATGAGTCCGTTCTGGTACTGCTTTTCGCTGTTATTGAACCCATTCTGGGTAGCGGTTTGGAGACAACCAGCTAATCGTCCATAGATACGCAGCGATTCCTGTAATTCTTCCAGCCGCTGCTGACGCGAATTTCGAAGCTGGGCTGCACTGTGAACATACAGCCATACCAGCAAAGATAACGCCAGCAGGAAGGCAATCAGACCGGGTGAGATATATGCGACTAACGCCGCGAAGTCCGTCGGGGACACCCGCAATCCCTCCTTCCATTGTTCTTTCTACACTATTGCACAGACTACACAGGCATTTCAAGGGCTTGTATACCTTTGACCAGGATATATGAAGTATTTTTTGGTAAAATAGACAAGATACAAGCAGGAGGGTAGATTCGGTATGGATAAAAATATAAAAATTGCAACAGAACATCATAAGACATCGAATCGATATCTTGCACGGGTTTAAGCTGGAGATAAAACGGATAAATAACAGTAAGTAAATTATAGACAGGAAGAAGGCATATTTATATGAAAGTTATTATTTTTGGAGCAACTGGAACCATTGGTCAAGCGTTAGTAAAGGAAGCAATCAAGCGCAAGTATGAAGTGACAGCAGCGGTCCGCGACCCCCAACGTGTGACGGAGCGAAGTGAATACTTGACGGTGGTTCAAGCAGATATTCTAAATCCGAATTCTGTTACGGAAGTGGCCAAAGGGCACGATGCTATCATTAGCGCGTACGGTCCCAAGTTTGGAGAAGAGGAAGAACTGCTCGAAGCGACTCGTTCTTTGCTGGAAGGAACCCGGCGTTCCGGCGCGGAACGCATACTTGTCGTTGGTGGAGCGGGAAGTCTGAAAACAGAAAACGGTGAACGCCTCATGGATACCGCCGAGTTTCCGGAGGAAGTGAAGCCGCTGGCGGCTGCCCATGCAGATGCACTGGAGCTGTACCGCGCTGCGGATGTAGATTGGACCTATTGTAGTCCTGCCGGGATGATTGAATCGGGAAAACGTACAGGACAGTTCCGTATTGGTTTGGATCATTTGGTGGTTGACGAATTAGGCCATAGCCGTATCTCGGTCGAAGATTATGCGGTAGCCCTGATTGATGAGTTAGTAGAAGGGGAATTTGTCAATTCCCGTTTTACAGTCGGGTATTAATAAGCAGGGATAGCCATATGGGAGGCGAAAAGCATGTATATGGTGACCGCCGAAGAAATGCGGCAATTGGATCGGTACACAATTGACAGGCTGGGTATCCCGGCCCTTACGTTGATGGAAAATGCCGGGTGCGCGGTAGCTGACGAGGTATTGAAGCTACGTGCCGAGAGAAGTGGGAAGAGCAATGGCGGCTTCTCAGTAGGCACTTCTGATCTAACACGTGGGATTGAGCGTGCTGAAGTGTTAGGGCCGCAGTGGGCAGAAGAGGTTACACACACAGGGCCGGGGGATATACCGGGACATGGCGGTGTTATACGGACAGAGTCGTGGAGTCAAGGAGGACATGACTTACGGGAACGAGAACACTGGTATATCCTCGTAGGTAAAGGCAACAACGGTGGTGACGGACTGGTAGTAGCCCGCCATCTAACGGATGCAGGGCTGCGCGTCACCGTTGTGTACGTCGAGCCGCCAGAAACGCTGCGTGGTGAAGCGGCTGCGCAGCGCGACATCATCGCGGCTCTGGGTATCCCGGTGATCCTCTATGGCCGGGATACCCTCGACCTGCGCGGCGCCTCCGGCATCGTCGATGCCCTGCTGGGCACGGGCACGCAAGGCCCGCCGCGCGAACCCTACGCCTCGCTGATCCGCGAGGCCAATGCCAGCGGCGTGCCGCTCGTGTCGGTAGACGTGCCTAGCGGCCTCGACGCCGACACAGGTACGCTGCACGAGCCGTGCATTCGTGCGCGCGTCACCGTATGCCTCGCCTACTTGAAGCGTGGGCTCGTCCAATATCCGGGCGCCGGGACTGCAGGCGATGTGGTGGTACGCTACATCGGTATTCCACCCGGCCTTGCACGTGAGTGTGGCGTGCAGCTGCGGCTCTTGACCCGTGACACGCTGCGCGCTGCACTGGATGTGGATGTAAGCCGCAGCCGCGTGCCGGACGGGCACAAGGGCACCTACGGCCATGTTCTCGTCGCGGCCGGAAGCCTGCGCATGAGCGGCGCGGGCTTGCTGGCCGCACGTGCCGCTCTGCGCATCGGCAGCGGCCTTGTCACGTGGGCGGTGCCCGAGGCGTTGTTGCCGCGCGTCATTGGCGCCGCGCCGGAACTGATGCTCGCTGCCGCAGCAGCAGGCGGAGACGGCGAATGGAATGCCGACTCCGCAGACGAGCTGCTACAGCTCGCGCAGGCACGTGATGTACTGGCCGTCGGCCCCGGCCTCGGCCGCTTTGCAGGAGACACTGGCTGGCTGCGCCGCCTGTGGGAGGAATACGGCGGTCCGCTCGTGCTTGATGCGGACGCCTTGAACATCCTCGCCTCGGCGGGGCCTGAGCTGGAGGCTTGGAAGCCGAGAAGTGCGGCGGTCGTACTAACGCCGCACCCCGGTGAAATGGCTCGTCTGCTGGGCATACCGACAGCAGAGGTGCAGCGTGACCGCATCACCCATGCCCGGGAGTACGCCCGAACACGTGGGGTCACGCTGGTGCTCAAAGGAGCGCGCACTGTCATCGCTTGTCCCGACGGAACAGCCTACGTCAATACCACAGGCCATGCTGGGATGGCGACAGGCGGTGCGGGCGATGTGCTGACAGGCATCATCGCAGGTTTGCTGGCCCAGGGTCTGAATGCTGCGCAGGCAGCAGCCTTTGGCGTGTATCTGCATGGTGCGGCTGGAGAAACAGCCGCACGTCATCGCCAGCATCCTGCCTCTGTGATAGCTGGCGACATTATTGAAGCCCTATAGGCCATAGCAGCAGTGGCAGGAGGAAGGCCAACATGATCTGTAATCCATATTCACGGTTCAGCCAGTACCTTCCTCCATAATACAGCAGTGTAATCCCTGCACCTGCTATGCCGTTGCTCCATGAAATGCCCGTTCCGGCAGGCGACATCAAAGAACCTAGCAGGAGAAAGACGCTGAATCCTGCAGCGAGGTATAGGGTGAGTTGCTCGGGCTTACGAAGCCAGGGTAAAAGATCGCGTAGCGCATCAGCGGCAAGAGCGGCAGGAAGGGCAAAACCATAGGCCCACAGCTGCGCGGTCAGTTCACCACTATTGCCTGCTATAGTCAGAGGAATTCCTGTTATTTCCTCTGTCAGATAGCAGTAGACCCATAAGAGACCAAAAACCAATCCTCCACAGGCCAGTTTATTCAGCGCATAACAACCAAGCTCCATCCGCCAAGGCATTTTGGAATTAAATTCATTCCAAGGCTGTCTCATGTTGCGACTCCTCCTCTTATCACACTCGGTATTCATAACCAATCAAGGAATTTATTTTCAATTACAATCCGCTTACCGTTTACGACACTTCAGTTTACGTTAGCTGTGTATCATGTTCCTAAGCAAAATAAAGATTGCGGATAGCCGCGGTACGGAAAGGCGGGGATTGCATGATACAGGCGGTTATTTTTAATCTCGAAAGTACATTGTTAGACCCCGGAGGACGAGGCTTAACCCAGGGAATGCGTGACATTTTCAGATGGAAAGGTATACAGGTAACTGAAGAACAGGTATCTCATGGGCGAGGAATGCCGATCCGGGATCATATTGCGAATGTGCTGGGACTTTCAGAGGTTCGGAAAAAATGGCTGGAGTGCTTTGGTGCGCATCCTGGCAGAGCGGATATTGAGCATATTTATCTTGAGCTTGTCCCTGTTCTCCGCTCCTTGATCCAAGGGGCTGAGCCTGCTATCGGTATAGACAGGGCGCTGCAGGAGTTGCAGGATCGTCGCATTCAGTCAGGCGCCACTGCATCCTGTCCGATGGAAATGCTCAGTCACAAGTTTACGCCTGCACAGTCACCCTATACGTTGGATTGTATGGTAGCCCCTTGTGAAGTTTCGCAGGGGAGGCCTTATCCGTGGATGATCTATGAAATTGCACATCGCTTGCAGGTATTCCCACTTAGCGATATTGTGAAAGTAGGAGATACAGTAGCCGATATGCAAGAGGGACGGAACGCCGGTGTATGGACGATTGGTGTGTTGAACCATAACGAAAGCGTGACGACCGCAGCTCAAACGACCAGCCATGAAGCGGATGACAGAGTGGCTGAGGAACGGCGCAGACAGAGTGTATATGGTTTGAAAAGGGCAGGAGCCCACATCGTGATGAACTCGGTCGCTGACTTGCCGCGTATTTTGCGTGAAATCGAAATGCTCCAGCATACGGGAGGCTATCCTTCTTATACGAAACAGGTGAAAACAGCCGCGCTACCTCCATCATAAGAACAGGTATGAGTCTGGAGTGCTTGAATACACACTTCTAGGTTATATGTATGCACCTACTCGGATAAAGGTGAACTCTGCTTGGCTTTCAAAACATAAAAATGGAGCACTCGCTACGTTTGCGAATGCTCCATTTTAGTTTACTCCTTTTTGTCTGTTGAACTGAAGAATTTATGCGATCTGAATAACTTGAACACCCCAGGCTAATCCTGCGCCGAAGCCAGCCAGGACGACAATATCACCAGCTTGAATTCGCTGCTGTTCCATAGCTTCCGCGAGCGCAATGGGAATAGAAGCAGCTGACGTATTTCCGTATTTTTCGATATTTATAAAGAACTTATCCAGTGGAATTTTCAACTTAACTGCCGCATGTTCAATGATTCGGATATTGGCCTGATGCGGAATGATCAAAGCAATATCATCTATGCTTAATCTTAATTCCTCCATAACTTTAGTCAACATAGATTCCAGAATGCGCACCCCAAACTTGAAAACCTCTCGTCCATGCATTGTAATAGGCCCTGTGACGGGGGAGATCAGCATGTCTGCTCCACGTTCTTCCGAGCCAAGCAAGGAAAAAGACGAGAAAGCACCGGGATGAGATTGAAGGACAACAGCACCTGCTCCATCTCCAAATAAAACGGAGGTATTACGGTCCTGCCAATCTACGATTTTGGAGAACTTGTCTGCTCCAATCACCAGGACGTTGTGGTATGCACCTGCCTTCATCATGTCACTGCTGATCGAGAGGGCATATACAAAACCGGAGCAGGCTGCCGATAAGTCGAATGCAGGTGCGCGGCTTCCTAGCTTTTGCTTGACCAACATGGCCGTGGAAGGGAAAGCATAGTCAGGGGTGGACGTTGCCACTACAATAAGATCCACATCTTCCGATGATAATTGAGCACGGTGTAAAGCATGAGTTGCAGCCAGGACGGCAAGATCAGAGGTTTCTGCGGATGCTTCTGCGATATATCGCTGACGGATACCTGTTCGCTGAGTGATCCATTCATCGGATGTATCCAGAGATGCGGCTAATTCCAAATTGGTGAATAGTGATGCCGGTACATAGAATCCTGCACCCGTAATAGTAATGCCGTTGGGCTTGAGAGCTGATTGCATGAACGTTTCCCTCCAATAAAATAATCACACAAAAGACCGTAAAGACCAAAAAAACCAAAAAACGATATGGATAAAAATATAACACAAGCCAATTAAAAAGGAAATATGTAAAAGAGCAGCCCGCTGTGTGAGAATCAATAATCATTATGAGGCTTGCTTATATGGGTATTCAGTGCTAATATTTAGACACAAAAAACCCAAAAACGAATTCATAGAGAATTACACAGGGAGGTTACAACGCTATCGTGTCACTTACTAAACGCCGACTGCAATTTTTGCATACATTAGTGGAACTGTACCAAAAAACAAAACTACCTATTCATTATGAGGCCTTGGCTAAATCATTAGGGGTTAGTAAGTGGACGGCCTATGACATGCTGAAAGAAATTGAAAAGCTCGGGTTTATTACGCGCAGCTATGAGGTGAATACCAAGGTAACCGGACGTTCACAGGTTGTATTTGTACCTACAGATAAAGCTTCGGATTTGTTCAACCAGTCCCGGAATGAATTAGTGGATCTGGTGGATTGGAAAAAAACCGTCGAGAATATCTCGGGATTGCTCAAGGATTTGAACAATACAGGTCCCAATGAGGCGGTCCGAAAAATTTGGGCTGAAATTCCTGAAGCCAGTGTCAGAATCAATTTTTGTGCCTATATTATAGGGCTGCTTTTGATGTACTTGAAGAAGCTGGGAGGTAAAAGAGGTCCCTGGATTCAGCGGATTGTCCTTACAGCGCCAAGCAAGGAAATGGGCATGACCATGTTTGTTGGCACTGTGTTGGGTATGGCCTTACAAACGATGAACGATGAACTAGGCCTTGAAATTACGGAGCTGGTTTCCCGTTTTCTGCAATCCATTTCGGATCTTTCTGACGAGGAAAAAGGGTTGCTTTCCGATTTTCTAAGCGAGGCTTTTCATTTTTGAATATAACAGGAATGAGTCATTTGTGAGGAGAGGAAGCTGGCCTCCTTACGTTTAGTTTTTGGGTCTTTTGTGTGTTTGGACGCATGCAGTAAATACATGTAAAGGGGTTGCGTATATGCCGAAGGTAGGATTGGTTTTGGGTGGGGGAGCAGTCAGAGGACTTGCTCATTTGGGGGTACTGAGAGCGTTCGAAAGACACGGGATTCAGGTCGATTGTATCGTCGGTACGAGTATGGGCGGCATTGTTGGCGGACTTTATGCGGCGGGTGTTCCTACGGATGCTCTATTGGATTGTATTAAAAAGACACCTAAATACCGCCTGTTGGATATCGGCATACGCCATCGTGGTTTAATTGGCGGTAACAGCATGAATACGGTGGTGAATGAGCTACTGCAGCAGTATGGACAGCATACGCAGAAGATTGAGGATCTTCTTATCCGTTTTGAAGCTGTTTCTGTCGATTTACTGGAAGGCAAGCAATTCATTTTTGAACAAGGTGATTTGGTGACAGCACTGCGGGCTACGATGGCGTTTCCTGGCTTATTCGCTCCTGTGATGCATGAAGGCAAGATGCTGGTCGACGGAGGGGTATTAAACAATTTGCCTGTAGAAGAGATGAGTCGGGAAGCAGATTGTTTAGTAATTGCTGTTGATGTGGCACGGGGACATGAAAAGAAGCCGCCGCGAAATATGGTGGAAGTTGTATACCGCTCTTACAGCTTGATGACCGCCGAACGAAAGCATAATAGTCTCCGGCTAGCAGACGTTGTTATTCGCCCTGAAGTCGGACATATTGCGGCGTTTGATTTTACAAAATGGCCTGAATGCGTCGAGGCTGGCGAGGAAGCGGCTGAATGCATCATGGATGAACTGAAGCCGCAAATAGCCAATCATGGGCAATCAGCACAGATGCATGTTTAGTATGTAAAGAAAAGAAGTGCCTCTTAGTCGACACGCACGCATAGATCATCTGCCACTGATCCGCTCCAGACACATCTTGTATTCATCTGTTGAAAACGCAAATGACCCGTAAAAGAAACGCTTTTTCAAAGGTTCATCTTACGAGTCACAATTCATCATGCATGGGTAATCCCTTTTTTACTATTCAGCGTTTTTCACCCGGAACTGGTCAGCATGTCGCTGCAGATTGTTTGATAGTGTGGTCAGATTGCGGGCTACTTCGGATAGTTCTTTTACCGCTAGGGCCTGCTTCTGAGCGCTTGCTGATACATCTTCTGTCATTCCGGCAGTCTGCTGTGCCGCGCTGGCTGTGTGATTTAAATGTTGATCTACGCTGTGACGTACCTCTTGCATCTCTGCCGTCAATTGAGCCAGATGTGCAGCTAACTCCTGAACTTCCTGTGAAACCTGGGTGACTTTGTCAACAGACTGTAGACATACCGAAATTTGTACTTCTTGTTCATTGACGGTCTTTATGTTTTCATCAAATTGATCACCCATTTGCTCAATTTGCTCAACAAAGCTTCTTAAGATTTCATCGATTTCACGAATCGAAATGGCGGATTGCTGGGCAAGTTGTCCCATTTCATGAGCGACCACAGAAAAACCCTTGCCAGCTTCGCCTGCACGTGAGGCTTCAATAGAGGCATTAAAGGACAAAATCTGCGTCTGCTTTACGATGCCCTGTACCTGCTGACCGATGTTAGCCGCCTCGCGGGATTTTTCGGTTAACGCGTGTGACATGCGCTGCATCTGCTTGATACGCAAGGCGCTTTCTCGTCCTTTCTCTAATAACAGTTCATGCTCACTAGCTACCTGATTACGAACCTCATTGAGATGATGGGCCGTATCCGTAAATTGTTGCACATGGCTTCCGACTTCATCCAGCGTTTGTCCTAATCGATCAGATTGTTGAACCGATTCCACCGCTTGATCCGCTTGGTTAATAGAGACATCGGCAATTTGCTGGAGTGTACGGGACAGTTCCTCAGTCTGGTGGAGTGTTCCTTCCGTTGTCACGACGATATTCTCCGATGCGTGCTGGAGTGTGCTTGAACTGCTTTGAATATCCACAATCATATTCGACATGGCTTCCACCATTTTGTTCGTCAATTTGCTGATTTCGCCTAACTGATCATATGTTACTTGCGACGATGTAACCGTAAGGTTGCCGTCGGCTACTTGCTCCAGTGTATTTTTAATAAATCTCACCTGACGCAGTATCCGTCGGGTTACCAGCATCATAGCCGCAATTGAGATGATCAGAATGATGGAGATAACAGGGATAACTAATCGGTAGGCCTCGGGCAAGGTATGTTCGTATACTTCAGTCACAGAGGACAGGGATCTGTCGATTCCCAAATATCCAATGATGGTTCCATCGGTATCCTTAATGGGAGTAAAGGAGGAAAACATCGTCCCCCACTCAGGGTCCGTTGTAATATCTGTAGTTACCGTTTCCCCTTGTTTTAATTTCTCTTCCGTTTCTTTAAGGGTAAAACTTACAGGAGTTCCGAATGGACTGTAGTCTTTGTCGTCCCATGCGGCTCCATCCACTGTAATTTTCCACTCATTTCCAACCCGGTTGTACATATAGATGTACAGGATTCCAGTTTGCAACCTGAGCGTATTTAACTCGTTCCGAAGCTGCTTATACTCGCTGCTTTGCTCAGATGAATTAGTGTTTAAGCTCTTGACTGCGGACTTGTCCAGTAACTGTGCCGTGTTCTTTGCCAGCGTTTCATTGTTTAGCTGCATGGTTGATAGAGAAGCATTTTGGATAGATTGATTGGTCGTCCACAGAACAATGACGCCAATCACTATTAAAGGAATGAGCAAGATGAAGTAGAGTTTGGATTGTAATCCCATTCTTTTTTTAACGCTGCTTTTCATAATATGCTCCTTACTATGTTTTTTTCACCTTCATATATATCGTGTACAAATAGGAAAATATGAATAGTAATTCAGATGTTTCATGATTTTTTTTGCGTATTTGCGTAAATTCTCATGAAAAAAGCCTTAGCCCGGTAAGTACCGAGTTAAGGCTGTATCTTATGACTTACAAATCGTCAAATCCGTTGTCATCTCCGACCTTGCCATAATTGCGTGATTTTGCTTCAAAAAAGTCCGTTTTTGTCGCATTCAGCGCTTCGTCTGAGAATGGTTTAATCCAAGGCATACAGTTTACATCTACGCCTTCGTATGCTTTGTCCATACCAAGCAATCTCAGGCGCATATTTGCCATGTATTTGATATAATCGCTCAGCTCGTTCAAGTCGATGCCGCGAACCTCTTTGAGCGTATAATGCGCCCAATTCGTTTCCAGCTCCACAGCGCGGTTAATCATACGATAGACATAGTCCGTATTTTCCTTGGTGTTCAGCTCAGGGAAATCGGACAATAGCTGCTTAAACACTTCAGCAAAAAAGTAGCAATGCTGATTTTCATCACGTTGAATATACGAGATCATTTGGCTGGTCGCCATCATTTTCTGATCACGGGCCAAATTGTAGAAGAAAGCAAATGTACTGTAAAAGAAAATGCCTTCCAGAATCAAATCGGCTACCATCGCTTGGAAAAAGGTTTGCGGGTTCTGCTCATCGCGGAACTCCTGGTAAATATCCGAGATGAATGTGTTACGCTCCAGCAGGACAGGATCGTTTTTCCAGTATTCAAAAATTTCCTTCTGTTCCTGATCTGACACCAAAGAAGACAGAACGTAGGAGTAGGACTGGTTATGGACCACTTCCTGCTGCCCGATAATCGCCGAAATAGCTTCCAGCGAGGAATCGGTAAAATAGCGTTTTACATCCCCGACAAACATCGTTTGCATGGAATCCAGCACAGCCAGCAGGCCGATGTTAATTTTGAAGGTGCGCTGTTCTTCGGCATCCAGCACAGGGAACTGGGACGCGTCCTTGGACATCGGAATTTCATCTGGAATCCAGTGGTTCAGCAGCAGCACTTTATACAGTTTGTACATATGCGGCATCCGAATATCGTTCCAATTCAAAATACCGGAGCTTTCGCCTTCAATAATACGGGTAGAGCGATTTGGCGCTTCCGTGTTAAATATCTTCTGTAACTGCATGAGAGCTTCTCTCCTTTAGTTTAGGATGCGCAGCTATCACATTCTTCAATCGTCAGTGCGCGGCTGCGTACATAATAGGTCGATTTCATACCTGATTTCCAGGCATGGATGTGCAGCTCTAAAAATTCAGTTGCTTTAATATCGGGACGTACATACAGGTTAAAGCTTTGGCCTTGGTCAATATGACGCTGACGTGCAGAAGCCATGTTGATCGAAGCGTGTTGATCCAGCAAGAAAGCTGTCTTGTAGTACCAGATGGTTTTCTCGTTCAAGTCCGGTGCTGGGTTAGCGATCTTGTAAGTTGTTTTCTCTTCATAGGAAAGCAACTCATACAATGGATCAATGCTGGCGGTAGAGCCTGCGATGATAGACGTGGAACCGTTAGGCGCGATGGCGAACAGCCATGCGTTGCGGACACCATTTTGTTTGACTTCTTCTGCAAGCTCGCTCCACTCGGACGTAGTGACAAATTTGCCTTCACGTGTACCGTCCGTATAGCCACGGGAAGTGAAATAGTGCCCGCTAGACCAATCAGAACCCTCGAATTTCGCATAACGGCCTTTTTCTTTCGCTAGCTCCATGCTGGATTTGACTGCCAGGTAGTTAATCTTTTCATACAAATGATCGTTATAGGTTACCGCTTCATCGGATTCCCAACGGATACCTTCCAGTGCGAGTAGATGATGCAGTCCAAATGTACCCAGACCGACAGCGCGATATTGGCTGTTCGTATATTGTGCTTGCAGCACTTCAATGTTGTTGATATCAATAACATTATCCAGCATACGTACCTGAATCGGTACGAGGCGATCCAGCACACCTGCCGGAACCGCACGAGCCAGATGGATGGAGTTCAGGTTGCAAACAACAAAGTCGCCAGGGATTTTGGAAATAACAATGCGTGTTTGTCCGTCCTTGGTGACCAATTCTTCTTTTTCTACTACAGTTGCAGATTGGTTTTGCATAATTTCCGTACACAGGTTGGAGGAATATACCATACCATGGGCGCGGTTCGGGTTGGCCCGGTTTACCGTATCACGATAGAACATGTACGGTGTACCTGTTTCCAGTTGTGATTTCATCAGGCGCTTCATGATGTCGATGGCAGGCACTGTAATACGAGAGAGAATGGGATGCTGTGACGCCTCCTCATACTTTTCGCGGAAGGTACCTGAACCGAAGGTTTCATCATAAAAATCTTCCAGGCCCAGTGGACGACCGTTGTCATCTTTCCAGCCCATCACCTTCTTCACTTCATGCGGACAGAACAGATTCCATTCACCACGTGCTTCGACCCGCTCCATGAACAGATCGGGCAGACATACGCCGTGGAACACGTCATGTGCACGCATCCGCTCGTCACCGTTGTTCAGCTTCAGGTCAAGGAACGCGAGGATGTCCTTATGGAATACGTCCAGATATACGGCAATTGCACCTTTGCGAGTACCCAATTGGTCTACGCTAACAGCTGTATTGTTCAGCTGACGAATCCACGGAATGACGCCAGAACTTGTATTTTTATGTCCACGGATATCGGACCCGCGCGCCCGTACTTTACCGAGGTACACGCCGATGCCGCCGCCCATTTTGCTAAGACGGGCTACATCCGTATTGGAGTCGAAAATACCTTCCAGGGAGTCGTCTACGGTGTCGATAAAGCAGCTGGAGAGCTGTCCGGCCACCTTTTTTCCGGCATTGGACATGGTTGGTGTAGCTGCCGTCATGTACATGTTGCTCATCGCCCAGTATGCTTCCTTGACCAGCTCCATACGCTTGTCGGCAGGCTCTTGGTGCATCAGGTACATCGCGATGATCATGTAGCGTTCTTGCGGCAGTTCCATTACGCGTCCATCAAAATCATTGGCCAAATAGCGCTCAGACAGCGTTAATAGCCCGATATAATCGAACAGCAGGTCATTTTTCGGCAATATGGAATCGCCCAGCTCATCAATCTGCTCCTTGGTATAGTAGTCGAGCAGTTCTTGACGGTAAATTCCTTTTTGGACCAAATCGGTAATCAGCGGATAAAAAGCGCCGTAAGGCTCGTCCGCATAGGATTTGTAACGTCGGTGAGTAGCAGCTTTTTTATACAAGGAAGTGAGCAAAGCACGTGCAGCGGCAAATTTCCAGTCCGGTTCTTCCTTACTAACCAATTCAAGGGCAGCCATCGCAAACGCGTTGCTGATGTCATCCCCCGTGACTTCGTCCCGGCGTAGCTTGCTAGTTACACCGCGAATGAGATGATCTTTATCCAGCTTGTCCAGCCCGCTGAGTACACGGTCGGCATATACGGAAATGCGTATTTCATCAAAAGCCAACTGGCGATTGTTTGGTTTGGTTACGAGTTGTGGCATAGGATTAATTCCTCGCTTTCCTGATTTGGAATCATACTTGGGAATAGCATGAAAATGATCATGATGAGAAGATAATGGCGAAAAAAGCGATGGTCAGACAGCATTTGGGGGCTGTATGTAATCCAATAACATAGAAATAGCGATGCACCTGCCAATGAAGGGGGAAAAGATGGTTCCCGTACGATTTATCGGCTACATCACTATATTTAGACGTGTTATGAATATTTAACCCAACATATTGTGTGTATAAACTTAAAATTTCAAATAAGTGCAAGGAGTATTATAGCAACATTCGAAGCCATACGTAAAGGAAAAGGAATGGAAAATCAAAATATGCAGAGAAGTCGCGGGCTGTATTTGAATTGAGGCAGTTTGAACGGTACAATGAATGATAAAGATGTTTCCTACAGAAACAAGCAGCATACATATGAACTTTTTTTGTGAAATAAGGTTGCTCGTTCTATCGGACTGAGGTTTTAGATTTTTAAAGAAGTGACGATTTTAAATTAAAAGGAGGAACTTGGCGATGGCTATTGCAGAAGTGACAGTGATCCCGATTGGAACGGGGAGTACAAGCCTGAGCGACTACGTTGCCCAGATGCAAAAAGTGTTGAAGACGCAAAAAGGAATTACCTATGAGCTTACCTCCATGAGTACGATTATTGAAGGTTCGTTGGACGATGTGTTCACCGCCATTGCTGCGCTGCACGAAGCGCCATTCCTGTCTGGAGCTAAGCGTGTTTCCACCTCGGTCAAAATTGATGATCGCCGTGACAAGCCTTCCTCCAGCCACCAAAAGCTCCGTTCCGTCGCAGAGAAACTATCGGGCACCGCGACAGGAAATGTTACCGAACTAAATCCAAATCCTAGTTGAAAAAGTTGATGTAAGTGATTGATTTTTATGTAACTAAGAGTATAATAGTTTTTGTTGTCAGTTACACTGACCTGCTGGTGTAGCTCAGGGGTAGAGCAACGCACTCGTAATGCGTAGGCCGGGGGTTCAATTCCCTTCACCAGCATAGCTATAAACTCAAGCACAGCGCGGCTTCCAAGCTTTTGGAGGGCGCGCTTTTTTGTGGTTTTGGACAATCTTCTACGCTGAGGTCTTTTTAGTAGGATTATTATGCTATATATAATTAGTTCTTTGTTTTGTTTCATGCTAAAAATCGAATTCTTACATTAGTTGCATAGTATATTGACAGGTGGTTAATTTTGGTGAAAAATGAAGTATGTTTTTAAAAATTATGGGATTTTTATGCGAAGGGTGGCTATGGCATGAAGCATACACCTACGATACGAGCAGAATTAGACAGATACTTAAAACAAGAGAGCATGAGTCTAACGCAATTCGGGCATATAGCAGGCATGAATAGGGGAATAGTAAGTGCTATTGTGACGGGGAATAAGTCTATGTCTGTTAACCAGCTTGACCTAATTACTGAAGCTATGGATTTACCGGAGGGCTACTTTTACGACTTATTTATAGAAAACTACATCATCGACACTCCCCCGAATATGAGACGAATCGAGCCGTTTTTGTTTCGCTGTGCGGAGTTGGACAAGCTGGATGCGATCCGTCGAGTGGTGGGAAGCATTATGGACAACGTACTCTATTCGCCTAAACTATTTGATATAGCAGAAGTACTATTAGCACAGGGACGACATGAGGCTGCATTGCTGCTCTATGAGGGCGTAGCTGAAGCGGAGAAGTACCAACATTCTGAACGTTTAGCCATCTGTCAATATCGTATATTCACGATTCAAGTTGGAGACGATCAAAGTCGCAATCTCAGTGCAGCTACGATATTTGAAGCTTTTATTGAACGCCTAGATGAAATAGACCAGCTTGATGCATTGAAGGACTTGGCTAATGTGTACAGGTCTTTGCGTAAATGGAACAAGGTAGATGAAGCGGCGAAAAAAATGAAGCAGAAGGCGAAAGCTCAATATTCGCTAAAACATCAACAAGAGAGTCGAGAGCGTGATGAGTCTGCCAAGAAGCTAAGTCGCCCGTTGTTTGTATATATTTCATATGCCGATTTATTGTGTGCAAGTGTCTGTGAAGCCCAAGGCGACTATCAACAAGCTCTAGATTATACATACACCTACGCTAATCTAGATTGGGTCAAAGAGACTGACGAAGACACTCAACACTGGGTTAGCTTGTTTAAAAGTTGGGCAGAAGGTAATACTTACGTATATAAACTGTTGTCAGGAGATATAAGTGTGCTTCAAGATTATGTTGAATATATTGCAGTGACATCAGCCACTAACGAGAATGAGAAAATCTCAAAACTGTTGAATGTTATAATTTCAGCAAACCAATATAACATAGATGTGGAAGGTATACTTCAACAATTTGAAGCCGAAATAAACGCTTTTGCACAACAGCAACCATCATCAGATGATATGTATACCCAACAGGTGATACCGGATTATATCGCGTGGTTTGGTTACGAGTTAGCTTATTATTATTTACATCGAGGCTCTTACATTGATGGTTTTAAACATTTGATGTATGCAATGGTAAGTTATCATACATTAAATAATGAGACTAATTTTATAAACTGTATGGGTTTGTTTTTACATTTTCGGGATTATGCGGTTTCAGAAACTAAAGCAGCATTTTTAAATTTCATTGAAAAGGTGTGGATGACCAATGTTAAAAAAAATGGTACTGCTGATCATCGCGGCTAGCTTTTTGTTTATTGTTACTGTGCCGGATCAAGCCCTTAACCACCACAATAGTATTCAGCCTTACGTTACCATCGGAGGTGCTTAAACGTAAGCAAAGCAACTCCCCGCTAACCTTAACTGGTCGGCGGGGATTTTTGTTGAAGGAATTACTACATCGTTCACCGAATGAATTATCGAGGTGATCAGCATGAACCATACATATAAAGTGTTAAATCGGATATAGAACTGTTTGCAGTTGCATTAATCTAGGTTCTTTCTTTTAATACGATATATTCCATCATTGAAATTGCACTGGATGTGGGTGTCCAGTCCATTTCTTATTTAGTAACTATAGGAGTTTTAGTCCTACTGCTCATTTTTTTAAATAGTAAGATGGCAAGAAGTAAAGCTATGCTTACAGCGGCAAAACCCAGCCAATTCAAATATAGGACAGATGTACGACTGATGACTAGCCCGCCTAATCCAGATCCCAGTGCAAAACCAAATTGGATGAACGAAGTATTTAGGCTAAGAGCAATGTCCGGATTTCGAGGCGCCAGAGTAACCAGATATAGTTGCTGGGCTGGGGAAATACTCCAAGTTGCTAACATAAAAATCATTAAAACCAAGATTAATACCAAGAGATTGACTCCGGCTAGAGCGAATAAAAGAAGAGTAGCCCCTTGTAACATGAGCCCGAGACAAATGGTAAATTTCGATCCCTTTGCATCTGCCAATTGTCCGCCCACTCTTGATCCGACAAAGCTGCAAATGCCCGCCAGGAACAGAACACCGCTAATTTCTGTCATGGAAAGAGAGGACGTGGCTTGCAAGAAAGGCGTAATATAAGTAAACAGTGTAGAATAGCCGCCGACATAAAATAACGTAATAACCAAGGCTATCAGAATGGTTGGATTTCTTAAAATAGAGAGCTGCATTCTTAGGGTAACCTTTTCTTCTTCTTTGATTGCCGGAACCTTTTTATAGATGATAAGTAATGGAAGAACACTTAATAATCCGATTAAAACAAATAGCACTCTCCATCCAAACATCTCACTAAAAAATGTGCCCATGGGAACACCAAGCACTAGCGAACTGCTAAGCCCCATCAAAATGATACCGATGGCATTGCCCCTTTTTTCTTTTTCAACGAGTCGTGTCGCTACTGCCATGGCTACAACGGTAGCGATTCCTCCGCTAGCCCCTTGGATAATTCGTATCCATAGTACTGTTTCATAAGCAAGATCTACAAACATAAGTCCGTTGCTGGCAATAAACACACCAAGGGTGGTCATTAGTAGTTTCTTGCGATCTGCATTGATCGTTAATGCAATCAAAATCGGAGCGACAATGGCCGCGGCGAGAGCAAACACAGTCACCAATAACCCAGCTTCTGAAGTAGATACTCCCAAGTCCACAGCGATCATCTCAATGACTCCCGTAATAATATATTCAATGGTTCCAATCAGAAAAACAGCCAGTGCCAGGACATAGATGATCCGTTTATTTTTCAATTTACCCCACTCCACCTTCTTCAGTTATCTATTTATAATGGGAATTTGTATTTCTATGAATTGTGCATCTCGTTCTGGAGTTAACGGTAAATATAATTCCCTACCTAATTCGTTTTCCTTGATTTGATAGTTATTTTTCTCAATCCATTTAGCTAAATGAATACAGGCCGCACCATCAAATTTTGAATTTGAATGAAAAGCCATTGTAGCCATCATCGGTTCAGGAGGAAGAATCCGTAGCTGAAATGGCTCTGGTGATGATTGCAGCTCACAGGTTAAAAAATAACCGACTTCAAACTCAAACTCATCCTCTTTTCCGTCGATGTCTTTCCACAAAACAACCTGAGGGCCTTGGATCAGTTGGCGAATTTCCGTTGTTAATAACTGATCAAATTGACGAAACAAATCCGGAATGTCCTCTTCTTTCCCGCATGTTTTCTGATAAAAAAACGATTGAGCACCATCTGCTTTGACTCTGATTTCTTGACCCGTTTCGAATTGCCCCTCTTTTTCTATAAGCTGCATACGCTCCTCAATCCTGACGAGTTTGGCTTGTTCCGTATCGATGATATGCTGGATTTCGCTTCTTTTCAGCTTAAACATGCCTTGAATATTCTCCAATGAAATATCTTCCTGAAGCAGCTGTTTAATTTGGGGCAATGTAAAACCCAATTCCTTATAGATTAAGATTCGGTTGAGCTCAAGAAGCTGATCTGCGGAATAGTAACGGTAGCCCGTATCGTAATCCACTTTTCTCGGCTTAAGTATGCCAATCTGGTCGTAATAACGCAGTGTTTTTAAGGAGACCTTGCTTAGCCTGGAAAATGCACTGATTTTGAACAAAATATCATCTCCAATCTATAACATAATGTGAGTATACAGTTTCCCGTGCAGGGGAAAGTCAAGGATGTGAATGCTTTTCCTTTTTATAGCTAAGATCGACTGCCATCTTTGTCACCACTCTATGGATTCTGTTGGTTCAAGCTTTAGTAATTGAGTTAATCTATCTATTGGAAAATACTTCCAAAAGATGCTTTTATTTATTTGAGAAATTTCTCTCATGCCGATTGTAGCACTAGCTATGGCCTAACTGTCCTTTAGCGAACAAAAGGATGCCACTTATCACGGCATCCTCTAGATATTCATTAATCTATCCTGAACTGTACCGGAACGCACTCGTAATGCGTAGGGCGGGGGTTCAATTCCCTTCACCAGCATAGCTAAAAACTCAAGCACAGCGCGGCTTCCAAACTTTTGGAGGACGCGCTTTTTTGTGATTTTGGACAATCTTCTACCATTTTAGTTTGAATCTATTGAAAGGTCAGTTGGAAATGAAGTACCGCAAATAAATAACATAGTCCTTACTCGTTCATCTGGCTTTACATATTTATAATCTAAAACTAAGTCTACTTCAGAAGGATTTACTGACAGTTGAGTTAGTAAAGAACCGATATTATTCCATTTTGATCTTGGTGATGGGCCGGTCACACTGCGGCTTGGTATGCGACATCACGATTAGTACTTGTTACTGGAATTGCATTTTAATCCGGGAACATAGAACTGAGCCCTATTTGTCTATATTGGGGTTAGTCCCCATAAACTACTCAACAGCTTTTCTTTATTCGTTAATGAATCTTTTTAATCGTACTTTCAAATACAGGACACACCAAAAACAGTAATGAACTATTTCTAAACCAATAAGGATTGCTTCTGACCAGCTAAGAAGAGATAAGACTTTGGAACACAATGTGCAAACAATAAGAATAGCTTCAAGAATCAGAATATCCAGAATTGACAAAATAACTGTTCGGGATATGGTGAATTGGAAAAATCGTAAAGATTTTAAATTCCAGGCAGTTGCGATTAGCTCCAGCATGATGATTCCCAGTGACATACCGACATATCCCAATCCAGGAATGGCAACTAAGGAATAAAGAATTATGAAGTTAACAAGGACTCCTGTGACAAGACCAATAAAGGGAGTTTTCTTCCGATTTTGCGCCCATAGAATACTTGTTGTGATTTCGCGCAATCCGACGAGCAGTGGTAACATTGCCAAGGATTTAATAGGAACCTCGGCATCATGTATACGAAAAACAAATAGAGAGATTTCAGGTGCATATTTAAAAATGAAAAATCCTGAGACTAATCCCCAAATCCAAGCTACCTGAAGGGCCGTATTACTTTTTTTATAAAATGAATTAAAATCATTATTTTTCCAATCGGCGGTTATTTTCATTGTGAGCGTATGGGTTAACGAGCCTGTAATCAAAGTAGGCATATAAGCAACGACTAGAGCGATGCCGGTAACAATACCGAACATCTCCGCTGCTTCTTTGAGCGAAACCCCGGCAATTTGTAATCGTTGAGGGATGATGATCGCATCCATAAAGTCGGAAGCCGGGATGAGCAATCGTGTTAGCGCAATAGCAAAGGAAGCTTGTACTACTAAAGGTAAATCTGTTCGAGTTGATGGGGAAGGCAAATCTGTAGAGTGACGATTGGACGTGAAAAAATAAGCAGCAAGCATAGCAAAGGCTAACAACGCGCCTGTAGAGGTTCCCAGTACCGCTCCACCTACGGCATACTCAATGCCGGATCTAATAAAAAGGGGCACTAGCCATATTAAAGTACCAATCCTAACAGTTTGTTCTATTATTTCCGAAAGGGCAATCGTGGTGTATCTTTCGAGCCCTTGCAAATATCCGCGCAGCAGACTCAGTAAGGGAACGGTAAATAGGGCAGGAGAGAGGTATCGAATCACAACATCAAGCTGTGGATAGCCAAGCAAAAAAGCGATCGACTTGGATTGCCAAAAGGTTAAGACACTGCATGTCAAACCTATGAGCATCAAGAATATCGAAAAAATTTTGAACAGTCGCCAGCCTTTTACTGAATTTTTGGCTGTAAACATCCCCAAAGCTGTGGGCAATCCACCTGAAATTATCATCAATATTAAGCTGTAGAAGGAGTAGGCTAGCTGATAGAGACCCATTCCTTCAGCTCCAACAAGTCGCGTCATAAATATTTTTCCAACTAAACCAATGGCCTTCACAACAATCATTGCATTTGCTCTCACCATGGTTTGTTTTAATATAAGAGGTAGTTTCAGATTTTTCACCCCATTAGAAGCTGTCCATATTATTCCTATGACAGAAACCTCCGGGATATGAATAAGTCTTAAGGATCACGAGACTTAGTCCTGTATATGAATTAACAAATATTTGGTATGTTTATCCCACCCCAAGTCAAAGGGAACTCTGAAACGGTCAGCGGTATGGGAATTGACTAAAGGATAGCCACTCTGATCAAATCCGACTACAACTGAGAAGTGGTCTACATCGCCTTTTAAGACGTAAGCAATTAAATCACCTGGAAGTAACTGGGGTTTGTCAAGATGCAGCTGCCGTTCATTGACGGATTGAACAATATCTGAGAAGCTGCCTTGTCCAATAATTCTTCCATAGCCGGAGCGTATAAGAAAATTTCTAAATGCGTCTGTCTGAACCCAGGCCTGGCTTCCACCATTGCCATACAAGTAATGCCAGCCTGATTTCATAGGCAGCCCTCCGCCTTCTTCCGCATCCCCGATGACTTGTGAGGAGAAGTTGGTACAGTCGCCTCCCTTGGAGTTATAATCCAAGTATTTTTGATTATATCGTTGACCATTCCCTGCCCCCCATGTCGTCCCTGCATATTTATTCGCATAGTCAATGGCGCGGGCTCTGTTATATTTATGAATAGCTCTCTCTGTTGTTGCCGGATCCTTATGGGGAGAAAAAAATAAGTCGGATTTTTGAATCTTTTTTGAATTCTCTTCCAGAGGATCTGAATACCATTCTCGTTCCACGTACCAACGTTTATCCTTTTTTCTTAGTGTAATACCATGACGTGTTCCAATTCCAAAATCATGCCGACCGGGATAGCTGTGAATATACTCATAACTCAATTTCAAGGACTGAACAAGCGAAATTTTGGCCGTATCACCTAATACTTCTATACGGGCTACCCGAATTGTGCTTTCCGCATTCACAAATTTCATTTTACGATGCCTAGCCCATTCATGAATATATTCGGCTCTGTTCATTTCACGATGGTACGCATAGTTGCTTCGTTTATCTGTTATCAAGTAGTGGTTCTCGATGTGCTTTTTGTCCTGATCCATCAATAACCGAGTACGATCATCAAACAATTCTTGAAGAAATGGGATAACATTATCTTGTTCAGCTGGCTCGGCTTGTGCACGAAATAAAAAAAGGCTGTATACAGGGATTAATATTAAAATCATGCACAGCAGTTTCAATTTTTCTATCCTAGGCACATTTATTCATTCTCCTTGAAATGGTTAATTGTTTTTGAAATTGTCCTTGTTCTGAACCTTAAGTTTTTCACAGGCTGAATTCATGTGTGCTAATTTGGTGAAGATAACCAGTCGCCCTTCATGTTCCTTCTTGCTTCGACTGTAGCGCCCGGCACAGGTAATTAAGTTTAAACGGCGCTCTTCTGTAGGACCAAAAATCATTTGAATCGGTGCTTCGGGTGTTAGGTAAAATTTTACGGACTCCACTACAAATTGAAGCTTGCAACCATTATCGCCAGTTACATACACGTGATCCCCTCTTTTCAATTTTTTAAGGGGATAAAAAACTGCCGGACCCGTATATGTATCGACATGCCCGTCCATAATTGCATTACCTACTGCCCCTGGCAATACAGCGGTAGATAAATAACCTACTCGATCCGTGTTACCTGGAACGCCCATTTGACCATTTTCTAAGTAGGTTACCGGTTCTATAATCGAATGAATACGAACCGCAGGAATATCGATTTTATGTGGAATGATCCCTAAAAAAGGTTTATTTATAACCTGTATGGGCTTTGCCTTTTGAGTTTGTTGAATTTCAGACTTATGCGAGGCACGAGTAGAGTTACCACGATGTTCAGCTGAAGATGAACAGCTTGCAGTAATCAGCAGAATCAATAGTATTGTGACGCGACTGAACCACTTATTTGTCATATGAAGAAGGAAAGAGGGGATATAAACGCCCTCTCTCCCTTTTAGCCTCCTTTAATTCATTTGCTCGCTTGCGCCACCAAATCCAGTTTTCGGTAGTTTAGTAGCTTTTGCTTTTAAACTCTTCGCATGAATGCTCTTTTCTCCAATGATTTTGGCTGGTGCAGCTTCACGTGCATGGAGCTTGTGAGCTTTCTCATGTTTGCTCTTCGCATGCAGCTTGTGTTCGTGTTTCGCATGAGCTTTAACCTTATGCTGGTGCATTTTGTGTTCATGCTTTTCCGTTGCGGGTGCAGATGCAGATACCATCGATCCTGCTGACAGAAATACAGCCAGGGATGCTACAGCTAATATCGCTTTTTTCATGTTATTGCCTCCTTTAGATAGTTGGTAATTCGTAGATATATTCTCCGTACATAGAACGTTTTATGTAGCCATTAATTTCATAGGGAAGAATTGGTTTGGTTATTCCTCCCCTTTCATTTATTGACCTCAATCAGTCCTTCGGGTGTGGCACGATTGTCAAGCAGTTCGGATACGGTAACGAAGGTAAATCCTCTTTTTTTCAGCTCAGGCAAAATGATTTTTAAAGCCTCAACGGTTTGCGTACTTTTATATACATAATCGTGCATAAGGACAATATCGCCGTTACGAGCATTACGAAGTACTTTGTTGACGATGCGGTGCACACCTGGTTTTCGCCAATCCAAGGTATCCTGATGCCAGGACCATAAAATCATTTTTAGCCCTTTTTCTTTAGAAAGTTTGACGAGCGAGTCGGTGTAGGAACCACCAGGTGGACGGAAAAAGTGGGTTTCTGTACCCGTTGCATTAATGATGCTGGCTTGGCCCTGATCAATTTCAGACAGGGCTTTGTTGGGGGAAATACGATGGAAAGATGGATGATGGAAGGTATGGTTGCCGACATCATGTCCTTCTTTTCGTTCCCGTTTCACAATTTCAGGGAGTTTTTCTACACGGCTGCCGACAACAAAGAAGGTCGCTTTGGCATCATATTGCTTGAGCAAATCTAGAATGGCAACTGTTTTGCTTTCGTCCGGTCCGTCGTCGAAGGTGAGGGCAATAAGCTTGCGATGTGTAGGAACTTCCCATACAATATCACCTCGTTCTTCGTAATAGGTTCTTCCTTTTGTATGTGCAGGAGATGAGGTGGATTGTGCAGTTGTATATGGAGCAGGGAAGAAGCTGATGCACAGCAAAGAAGTTGCGATCACAGAAGACATCAATCGAATGTTTTTCATCGAGTTTACTCTCCGTTCTAGGTTTTTCAGTTTAGCTTGCCATGAAGAAGTGTACGCCATTCCTCGCTCGAATAAGTTATTTTCACAAATAGTATTTTCAATTTATTTCGATGTACATGGTTTCGCATATACTGGGAATTTTTGGCGTAAATTAGAGGTTGCTATTCTTAAGAAGGAACCAAGATCAAAAGATCATCATTCTGATGAGAGACGACGAGAGGTATTTTGGAGACCATTGAGGCATTTGTCTCGTTTTTTGTTTCCTTCTAACAAAACGTCTAACGGCTTTGGAATATGATCGTGCATGGCTTCGCACAATGGTGGAAAGCTGTAAATAATCAATAATCCTCTGTATAAAAACGGATATTTCAACCATAATAAGCCAGCCTGTTTTATTCCAAAAGTACAGAGGGGTAGATGAAATTGAAAAACAAATGGCTGTTGGCATTGTCGTTAACCTTGGCGCTCGTTTTTAGCATGACTCCGTTAGTAGTCGCGCAAGCGAAGGTAGGGGAGGAGAAGGATTCTACTTGCCTAAGTTCCAAAATGGTGCAACTGAAAGGCGATATGCAGAAGGTATGGATCGACCATACGATATGGACGAGGAACTATATTGTCAGCGCCATATCTAATCTTCAAGATCAGAAGGACGTATTGGACCGGCTTTTACGGAACCAGCAAGATATAGGCAATGTGATCAAGCCTTATTATGGGGAAGCCGCTGGTAATAAGCTGGCTGATCTTCTGAGGGAGCATATTCTAATCGCAGGGAAAATTGTAGCGGCTGCTAAAGCGGGTAATCAGGCGGATGTGAAAAAGCTAGAGGCGGATTGGCGTACAAACGCCGATGATATCGCCAAATTTTTAAGTGCAGCGAATCCGAACTGGCAGTTTAAAACACTACAAGATATGTTGTATACGCACCTTCAGTTGATTACGGAATTAGTCCTTAACTATATCAAAGGAGATTGGAAAGCGGGTATTGCATCAACCGACAAAAACGAGATCCATATGATTCATTTAGCGGACATCCTGACAGAAGGCATTGTCAAAAAGTTCCCTGGAAAATTTTAAGTGAGCACTATAGCTGCAAAGCAGATTAGCTTTCTATAATCACCCCAAAGGGTGGTATAGAAAGCTTTTTTATCGGTTTAATGAATCGTTAATACAACTATGAATGCAGTCGGTATGTCGAACCGAAATACGTTCTCCCACAAGCTCAGTTCTATTGATTCTATTACGAAGCACTCGTAATGCGTAGGCCGGAGGTAAGGTGGTTAATGAATGAAAAATTTACAATAATCCTATTTTATTTCAATAATCTTTTTAAAAGGGGAAATTATATTGTCAGTTCTACAAGTTCTTTTTAGTTAGGACCTTTTTTACCAAGAAGCCGCCTCGAAACGTATTCCAATACATATACTTAGAACATGAATATATGAAGAACTAGTTTTCGAGAAAAATAGGGAAGTTGCTTTTATGTAAAATAATATTTTCTTAATTTAAAATGTAGAATGGAGGGAAGTTCTTGTGCCACGAGCTTCAGTTATACTGCCAGTTTATAATACTGTGGCTTTTGTGTGGGAAGCAATCCACAGTATTTTAGTTCAAACCTACTCCGATTTTGAATTAATTATTATTGATGATGGCTCAACAGATGGATCTGCTTTTCTTATTTCACAGATAACAGATCCTAGAGTGGTTAAAATCTTTCATAGTACCAATCAAGGTTTGGTCGCTACTTTAAACGAGGGATTCAATAGGGCAACTGGTGAATATATCGTTCGTATGGATAGCGATGATATTTCTACGCCTGATCGATTGGATGTGCAAATATCATTTATGGATCAAAATCCCTTAATTGATGTATGCGGTGCTGCTTTTACTACTTCTAGTGGAGGAGTACTTAAGGTGAATCCGGCCAGTCATGAAGAAATTAAAACATGGTTGTTATTTCATTGCTGTATCTGCCATCCTGTCACAATAATACGCAATAGCATGATACATCGGCTAAACATTCAATATGATAGTAATTATCCTCATGCCGAAGACTACGAAATGTGGAACCGATTAGCTTCACAGGTACAAATAGCGAACCTCCCCATAAACTTATTGTATTATCGTCAACATAAAGGACAAGTGTCCAATCAACACAAAGCAATACAAGACGCCACTGCTCGGAGAATTCGACAAAGACAGTTTAGCCAGTTGGGTTTGGAATTATCAGATGAAGAGAATCAGATTATGCTGGATATTCTTGAGTTTAAAATTAATCCCTATGATTATCATTGCTACACTAAAGCTGTAGGATTTGCGAATTGGGTGTTGGATCAAAACTGTAAGTATCAGATTTACAATCAGGAACTATTAAGCATGGCTTTTTCACGGTGTATATCCCATCTCCCATATTAACAAAGATATCAGCAAGCGATTGGAAAGTATCCTAATATTCCGCGGGCATACGTAAATGGGGTGTTTTATGTTTACCTGAATGCCCGGTCATAAAACATATTTACACATATATTAAAATGACGACAAAATAAAGGAGGGCTAAAGCTATGAGCGGATGTGCAGGTGCAGCTGTTTGCGGTGTGTGGACTTCTACAGCGGCCATTTTGGTGCTCTATATCCTCTTGGTTATCATCCTTAAATCATGTTGGGTTTAATTTTGTGAAAAGAATTGTATGATAATGACCCATCAATCAAATTCAACGACTTCTTTCTTTCATAATCTACCCGAAATTAGATTAGATAAAAAGCTCTGCTAACCTTATGGGTCGGCAGAGCTTTTTTCTTTTGAACAATTTCCTAATCACTTTAAATATATCAAACATGCTGCGATTGTACACCTTATTGTAAGCAACCTTGCGTGGGTTTCTGATCCACTTAAGCCGCGAGGCATCTTGAGTCCTGCACAGTGGACAGTCTACCTCTCTTGTTGTTTATTTCGTTGAATACTCGCTTACTTCAAATGTAAGGATTTTGTTGGATATTACGTAGTCCTTACGGTTAATGAATGGACCTTTGTTATTTTATGCTTATCAATGGCAAAGAAAGAAGCACCTCTACCGGCATCTTTAGCATCTTACCAAGCGACAAAAGCATTCAGTTCTTTTTTACTCAGATCGAATTCTTTATCCAATCCATTGTCCATCGTTACAATCAAGATGGCACGGTCACCACTAGGTTGTTCTGGTTCGGTTGGATCAGACGGATCGGGCGTGGATTTCTTTACAATAGCATCAGCTTATGCGAGTTTAGCAGTTTCAATATGTATCGTCTAAACAGTTTAATTCTGTTTTTGCTAAAGAAAAAGCCCCGAAGGGCTTACATGATTAACATTTATTGATTTTCTTTCGCGAGAAAAGAAGCTGCTAACAGTGTAGTATTCGTATAGCCACCTGAAACATTTTCATATGAAAAATTAGCGATAGGAACTCCAATAACTGTAGCAATGTCTCCTTCAAAAATTTCTCCACTTGCTCCCGGATAAACTGCCATTACTGTATTATCATTTTCATCACTAATATAAACGATAGCCGTTGTCCCTATAGGAATGTTATCTTCCTCTATATCTATTACATCCCCGCTTATTTTTACAAATCTGTTTAAGTATAAGTTCAAATTTTTATTTAAGTGTTTTGTTGTTACGGATTTGTCTACTAGATTAATGACTTTGCTTTTATCTGTGGAAGGAAATAAGTCACTGTTTTTAGCAATGAAGTCATAAGAGGTTTGTTCCATAGAAGCTTGATCTTCTGTTAACACGGGTGTTCCATCTTTCAAGAATTCAGCAAATAAATATTGTTTATCTGTGACCTCATTTGTAGAAGCTTGCTGAGCAGTATTTTCATTGCTTACTGTTTGTTCAGTAGCAAAGGACGTGCTTGAAGACCCAGACCTTGTCGATGTTTCTTTAAAATTGCTTCCACAAGCTGTTAGAGCTACAGAAAGTAGAGCAATGGATAGAACTTTTTTTAACATGACGAATTCTCCTGTGAGTATCCTCATCGGTTGAGGTAGTTGCTCATCTTATCTTGTTACCTTTATTATCGAATATTAGTGTTGAATACATAAGCAAAGCACAGCTTCCAGACTTTTTGGAAACCGTGCTTTTTTGTTGAAATAAAATGATTTGCAAACTTTTAGTCTAGAAAACATGTGTCGTCCAGTATAGCAATTTAGGCGTGATTTTGAGATTAGAGTAAATATCAAGAAGGACTTCATTAGCATATTAGCCGATATGAAGTCCTTCATCATGTTTATTTAGTTGAATATTCGCTTACTTCAAATGTGAGAATTTTGTTGAAGATTACGTAGTCTTTGCGATTGCTGAATGGACCTTTGTTGTTGTTGTGCTTGTCAATGGCAAAGAAAGAGGCACCTCTACCAGCATCTTTAGCGTCATACCAAGCGATGAAGGCATTCAGTTCTTTTTTACTCAGATCGAATTCTTTATCAAATCCATTGTCCATCGTTACAGTCAGAATGGCGCGATCACCAGTTGGTTGGGAGGTCCCATCTGTATCCGACGGATCTGGTGTAGTAGACGGGTCAGGCTTTGTAGATGGATCCGGTGTTGTAGACGGGTCAGGCTTTGTAGACGGATCCGGTGTTGTAGACGGATCAGGCTTTGTAGATGGATCCGGTGTTGTAGATGGATCAGGCGTTGTAGATGGATCAGGCGTTGTAGATGTACCCGAATCTTGATAAGGTAAAAAACCTTCTGGTACAGAATATTTAAAAGCGCTCGCTCCAAAATTAGCTTCGTAAGTCATAAATCCACCAGTTCCATTCATGACCATCGGGAAGACCTGTGTTCCTTCTAGTTCAGATGGTTTAACGGTGTTGGCTCCTAGGAAAACGCCATTCTTGTACCAAACAATTTTATCGTTATCTAAGTCCAGTGCAACACCGATAACATCATTAAGTCCAAACGTAGGACCGTAAGCTGTTCGTACATCTGATGTAATATTATTTATAATTTGACCACTATAACCGTAGTATGCTTGATATTTCGGACCAGATTCACCTGTTATTCCTACTAATGAAATACTGTGGCTAACCTTTACTTCCCAATACCATTTTCCTTTTGTTTTTCCTACTGTCGCTTTGTCGCTTTGTCCTACGTTCCCAAGAGTAGTTACTACAGACCCGTTTTTCCAAGTTACATTAGTAGTCTCAGCTTTTGTAACGGTAGGGAACAATGAGAACACCGAAGCTCCAATGAGAAGGGCTAACACTATTGTTCCTAATTTTTTGAATATAATATTTTTCATGACTTCCTCCTAAATATATGTAATAACAAGTGAATTATAGAACTGGATTGGGAGAATTGTCCAAACATTAAATGATATAAATTCAAATATGAGTATTATTATGAGATTTAATTTGTTTCAGGGGAACGTAGGTCATCGAAAGTATAAAGGCACTAGTCATTAGATTGGAGGTTTCGAAGATACATCCGATTAAGCTTGGCATTTGAGGATTATGGGGGAGTAGTAGAGGAGGTTAAGCCAGAATCAGTTAAGATAGCGGATAAAATTTTATGCGAGACCAGCTTGAATTTCGAATACACCTAGTATCAGGAGAGCGCCCGGAATGATTAATAACTCCGACGGTCAATAGCTAGTACAGAGAAATATTTCACGTACATAAATAAGGTAACAGAGTTACGAGTCTCAATAGCTCAACTTCGGAATTAGATTAGTATGAGGCGTAAGAATCAATATTCATAATGACAAGGCTTATTCCATATGACTAAGTAAGTGCTTTTTTGCTCACATAGAGGAGGGATATGGTTGGATGCGTTCGTTTCACGCTCATTAGATGAAATACGATTTTGGTCCAGGATCATGAAGGAGCATTCCTTTTTTCTGGGGTTAGGTTTTCGAGCGGAAGATACTCAACTTAAAACAGAAGCCAATCGGTTCTACACCATTTTTGAGGAAATTGAGAAAAGGTCGCATGAATTTAATATCGAGACAGATCCTTATACAATCAAAGAGTTTAATACGGAAGTTCAGAATGCGGCGACGAATATTTGGGCATTTAAGAGAATGGTATTGGGCCTTATATTACAATGCAAGCTTCCTGGACAAACCAATTTTCCTTTACTGGTGGATCACATAAGCCGGGAAGCCAATTATTTCAGAAACCGTTTAGGAGAACTCAATTCAGGAAAGCTCGAACCATTACCCGATGCAATTATTGATGAAAATGTATTTTTCTTAAAAATCATGGCCGATCACGCAAAATTTATAGGCCATTTGCTTGATCCATCCGAGCGTAAACTGGTTGAACAAGCTAGGGAGTTTAGTAATGATTTTGATGCGCTGATGTTTCAAGCGATTGATTTAAGTCATATGCGGCCACAGTCACAAACCGTTCCACTCCTGAGTCAATTTGTTGATGAGAACCGTGTCTCTGTGAAGTCCTTGCGAGATTTTAAGAAAACAGCGCGTGATTTAATCGACGAGTGCCGAATAAAAAGCATCATCCATCCTTTATTGGCCGATCATGTATTTCGTGAAGCGGAGAGGTTCCTTTTTATTCTCGATATGTTTGATCAATCCTTATCAGGTGTTAAGGTAAATAAGAAAGAAATTATGCACTGAGAGAGCCCTGCAAAAAGAATACAGCTTCTGTAAAATATCCAGTGGAAATAAAGCTTTAGACTGAACAAAAATCAAACAGCGGCAGACCAAGACTTGAAAAATAAAGTTCTTAGGCAGCCGCTGTTGTCATCCAACTAACGTGTATGAGTACATAGAAAATCCAATATGTCAGCATTAAGCATCCGATGGAAATGTTCGCGATCAAAGCCGGGAGGGTCTTGCGATGGGAGAAAGGCCGGAGTCCTCATCGATTCCGGGAAAGGACTCAGAAAGGAGAAATGCCCGGCGTTTTTTACTGTTTTGTATTGTACCTTCTTAGGATCTGGCACGCCATCCAATATTAAACGAGCGTGTAAAGAAGGAGTGTACTGATCCTTCTCTGCATCCACCATTAAGATAGGTAGATTAACTGCACGCAAGCTACCTTCAGCTCGAAACCAGACCGACGCTGGCGCTAGTAAAACGAGACATTTTACTCGGTAATTTGGTGTAACCTCTATAAGCTGGGGCTTTCCGTCCGAGGTCTCGTGAGGCAAAGAAGTCGGCACGCCACCCGCCGCCGCTAATGCCGTGTAACCGCCCATGGAATGTCCGATGAGAGACACAGCATTCTGTATTAATTTGTCCTTGAACAGCATACTATCGAAAAACCAGTCGGTGACCATATTAAGGTGTCTAGGTCTATAGGTAAGATTCTGTGCTGTTCCTTCCAAACTATTGTCATTTCGATTGTTAAATGGATGCTCTGGAATGCCGACAATAAAACCATTGCGTGCTAAATGCTGCGCCAAAATCCGATACACAAGCGGCGTACTGCCAGTACCGTGAGAGATGATAACCAAAGGGAATCTTCCTTCTGATGGCTCTGCCTCTCTCGCCAACTCTAACTGGTATGGACCCAATCGCTCTATTTGTTCGGGCTCGTCCGCTGGATACATTACCGTCATGGGAAATGTAATGCCTAGGGAGGAATCCTTTATTTCTACTTCTCGCCATCCTGCATAACTATTCTTAAATTCTGCGTTTCTTATCATCCACCATACCTTTCCTTTCTCGAATTAGCACAAAATACGTATGTTTATTCTGTATTAAAGCTCGTCATTATTGCATTTTAAATCCAAATATCATTGACTGCCGTTAATTCTGACTCTGCTCCTCCAGTATTTACTACACCTCTCGGCTCTACTAGCATGATATGGCACTCCTGATGTGCGAATGGCTTGTGTTCGACCCCCTTAGGTACAATAAACATTTCTCCCTGAGAAACCTGTACCCGTCCATCTCTAAAATCAATGAACATCTCGCCTTCAAGTACAATAAAGACCTCGTCGGTATCTTGATGATCGTGCCATACAAAATCCCCAACTATTTTCACCAATTTAAATTGATAGTCATTCATTTCACCAATAACTTTCGGAGACCAGTGATCACTAAACCTAGATAACTTTTCATGTAGTTTGATTGATTGATACTTCATAATACCCTCCCTTTAAACTAGATATCCTCAGACGGATTTATAATCGCCAGTACCTGGTGATCCTCCCACTTTCCGTTGATCTTTACGTTACTTCGAGAGATGCCTTCTTTGTGAAAGCCAGCCTTCTCAAGCACACGGATGGATCCTGGATTACGAGGAGAGGCTTCCCCGAAGATTCGGTGAAACTTTAGCTCATCGAAAGCATAGCGAACCACCTGCTTGACCGCCTCCGTCGTATAGCCCTTGCCGTTATATGCTTGGTCTAGGCTGTATCCGATCATACAGCTTTGAAGCGGCCCCCTCACCACAAAAGATAAATTTATGCTGCCTATAATCCGGTCGTTCTCCTTGTGACATACCACGAAGGAATATTTCCGGTCCTCCATCATGTCGGCCTTGCTCTTAATAATCGTCTGGAGCTGGTGCTCCTCCGTATAGTACTTCTCTTGGGTGTTTGGCGAAAACTCCTCAAAGAATTCCCGATTGCGCTTGTACATTGCTGTCAATTCTGCGGCGTCCGTCTCCTCAGAGAACCGGATGTATACTCGCTGCTCCGACATCTGCACCATCCTTCCAAACTGTAATATTGAAAGAATTATATCACAGGCTGAAGATTGGGAAATTGATTTGATGAATGGTGTATATCAATGTTAACTAAAAAATATATACCGTAATTATTGGATTAGATATAATGTTTTCTAAAAAAGGAGGCTAGATCGTATGAATAATGCTTACGAAGTGCTTGAGGAGCGTATATCCGAATGGGGAATCTCTAATGAAGAAATTATTGCGGTTTATATCGTTGGGTCCCGGGCAAGAGAGGACAAACCTTTTGATGAGTTTTCTGACTTGGATGTAGTCGTCTTTTCAACGAATCCAGATTACTATCTTCAAAATGATCAATGGTTACTAAACATTGGCAAGGTTTGGACCAGCTTTATGTTTCGAACGGCAAAAGGAGATCCGGAAAAACTCGTTCTCTTTGACCAAGGGGCTGAGGTTGATTTTCTATTCCGTCATACATCCGATCTGGATCATATAATCAAAAATGGGCGTATTCCTGAAGGGTTTCAGCGGGGGGTTAGGATGCTGTTCGATAAGATGGGAAATGGAAACCAAATCATCCCTCAAACCACTACGATCCCGGGTACTCCTCCGATATCTGAAGATGCTTATCTACAGGTTGTTAATATGTATTGCTTCGCCTCTCTGTATGTGGCTAAACAAATTTTGCGCAATGATCTGTGGGTAGCTAAGCAAAGAGATACGGACTGTAAACAATTATTGCTGCAAATGATAGAGTGGCATGCAAAAGCTGTACATGGATCGGAATATGATACTTGGCATGCAGGGAAATTCATAAATGAATGGGCTGATCAAGATGTCGTTGCTGATTTGAAAAAATCTTTTGGGGAATACGACCCCAATCATAGTTGGGAAGCACTGATCGTATCCTTGGAGTTGTTCAAACGGTTATCCTCGGAAGTGGCAGCTAAGTATAAATACGCGCATCCGAATGAATTATTTTCCCATATTCAAGCCTGGTTAGGGGGACAATATGATAAGCATAGATAAAAAGTCAGACATCCTAATCGTCGTGCTGCATGAGATTTATGGGATTAACCAGCATATACAAAATTTTTGCAGCCTATTATCGGATCAGGGTTATGACGTCATTTGTCCAAATTTACTAGGCAAGGAAACACCTTATGACTATTCGCAAGAGGAAACTGCCTACACCAATTTTATGGATAATATAGGATTTGACCGCGCTTTCTATCATATCGAAAGTTTATTATTAAGTATTCGAGCTCGTTATAAAAAGGTATTTATCGTCGGCTTTAGCATAGGGGCAACGATTGCCTGGCTGTGTAGTAAAGAAAAGTATGTTGATGGAATCGTAGGATACTATGGCTCTCGTATTCGAAATTATTTAGAAATAGCTCCACATTGTCCAACATTGCTTTTTTTCCCACAGGAAGAACCATCATTTAATGTGGATGAGCTCATTTCAACTTTAGACAACCGTAATATCCGGGTACATAAATTCAGTGGACAGCACGGATTCAGTGACCCGTACTCTCCCCGATATAACGTACACTCAGCTCAGCAATCATTTAAAGAAATGGTAAACTTCTTCAAGGAAGGTTGATCAATAAAAGCAGTCGTTTGCTTCCAGCCCACACCTTTTTCATTGCTATTGCCAATTCAAACAGTCTGCTTAACCCAAGGTATCTGATTAACCAAAGTGGTGGCCTCATTACCGTACCTGGACACTTATTAAGCTATCGTCTGGGAATGACGTTTAAAAGAATGGCTAAAACCAACGGCTTCGCCAGAGGAGTCGTGGAGGCGATTGGTGTGGAACAACGGGTGAGAGGCGATTCGGGAATCAAGATTTTCCGTGATCAAACCGTCATTCGTTTTACCCAGGGACGAACTGGGCCTGGAGATTCAGGTTCCGTATGGCTGAATGACAGTAATGATCGGTTGAACAATTATGCGGCCGCGGTCCATTTTGCCGGATCTACCGACGGAACGCGTTCCGTATCTTTCCCGATTGAACGAGCGATGAGAACGTATGGAACCTTGGTCGCCATCCCGGCTGGAGCTGGAAGATATAAAGCAGGTGTGGCAAAAGGAAAGGCTCCAAAAAACAATTATGCCTATGTCCGTCCAATGACGAGAAAACAACTGGCCTTGTCTCCAGTCATAAAATCCAATGCGGAATAAGAGAAGGACTAGAACTATGATGATCTAGTCGACCTCTATCGAAAATATCTCTTTAAAACCTCTTTTACCATCGGCTGTAATACGTATCGCTCGGGTTGTGGGCAGACGCTCGATCCAATTTAATTCGAATAATCTGTCCAGAACAGCACTTCCTAAAGCACCTGCAAGGTGATGGCGTCGTTCACTCCAATCTAGGCATTTATGTGAGAAGGAGCGGCGCTTGTGTCTTGTTTGTGTAAGGTCAATCTGAAAGTCAGTGAAGAAAGTCTCTCCTTGTTCCGTGATATGAAGCCCGTCCTGATCTTCGGAAAGAATCCCCTTTTGAATGAAAAAACTCATGAGCTGCACGCCTAATTGACCCGCAACATGATCGTAGCAAGTTCTTGCCAACCGTAGGGCCTCGTTTTCGGAGGCATGTTTGAATGAATGAATGGGAACAGGTGGAGCTATGGATAAAAGTGACTCCATCACCTGGGCAACTTCGGGGTCTTGAATGCCAAAGTAACGGTGCCGCCCCTGTTTTTCCACAGTAACGACTTGTGCCTCGGTCATTTTAGCCAGATGGAAGCTGGCCGTTTGCGGTTTGATGCCTGCCATATGGGCCAATTCACTTGCCGTGTGGAACCTGCCGTCTAATAAAGCGGTGAGTATAGCTGCACGGGAAGGCTCGCTAACAAGAGAAGCAATCATGGCTACATTTGATTTGGTGCTCATGGCACGGTTATCCCCCTTTGTAATCCATACTTCGATGAAGGTTGAAATATTTATATTTTATAATAGGGAGGCAGATCTGAATAGAAGGAGAAGAGATAATGAACCCAATAAATCAGATGAATGAGATGAATTATAGTCCAGACGTTAAAACGATTAATCCTAGCATTTTATATTACGGAACCCCTGTGATTTTACTCAATACGCTGAATGAGGATGGAACAACCAATATTAGCCCCATTTCCTCTTCGTGGGCATTAGGAGATTGTGTGGTATTAGGCATTGGAACAGGTGGCAAAGCATTAGAAAATATGGAGCGGCATTCCGAATGTGTAATCAACGTCCCGGGGCCTTCAATGTGGGAAAATGTAGAACGTTTAGCCCCTTATACAGGCAAGAATCCTGTTCCAGCGGAAAAGAAGGAACATGGATTTATGCACCATAAAGATAAGTATGAGATCAGCGGACTAACTTCGATTGAGTCGAATAGGGTCAAGCCCGCCCGAATCAGGGAGTGCCCTATTCAAATTGAAGCTAAGGTGAAGGATGTGAGAATCCCTAACCATTCTCCTTATTTTGCGATCGTCGAAACTCAAGCCATACAGGTGCATGTTCATCAGGATATGATCCTCGGTGAGAACCATATTGATCCGACAAAGTGGAGCCCACTCATCTATAATTTCCGTCATTATTTTGGCCTGGGTGAGCATTTGGGCAAAACCTTCCGATAATGAGTGGGACAAGGTAACTGGTGGGGAATGACACGGCGAAGCTACCCGAAAGGGGGGGCTGCCGTGTCTCTTGATTTGTATCTGAAGCTTTTGGACGTTGTGCGGAAGCTGGTTGGTATTATTATTGGCATAAGTATGATAGTAAACGTCTATAAGCGAGCGTGAGACAGGAGAAAACCACCGGGAATAGGTATGGAGCATATTGGCGCGGTCAATCTTCGGCTGCTGCTTCAACTACTTTATCAAGCGTTTTTAAGGAGCCAAGCAAGGCGAATATGCGGAGTGGCTTGGCATGTATAAGCCCGAATATCTCAGATAAAAAAATATTATAGTCATGGCCTGTATATAAAAAAGCCTAAGAAACAACTAAAGAAGCTCCAGCCTTCGCCATCGGTATGGAGCTTCTTTGATTTGTTCAGCCATTATTTCGCGTCCGAATGCAACGAACCGGCTACGCCCCATACTTCTACATTAACTTTGTTTGAACCGTGTATATCTTCCGGAAACTTTGTGAATGGATTCCTAAAAGCATGCTTTTAGGAACGGTTCTAAATCAGTCTACATCATGTTCCGAAATGTGTATAAATCACTATTGGAACGTTCCTATATTAATGGTGCACTTTTTTGGAACTGAAAGGACGATGCATCACATGGTAAAAATGGCTTATGCCCGGGTGTCGGCCAAAGGCCAAAATCCAGAACGGCAGCTCCTAAAATTCCGGGAGTTGGGCATTGAGGAACGGTTTACTTTTATAGACAAGCAAAGTGGAAAATACTTTAACCGGATACGATATAACGCCATGCGGCTGATGCTTCGGGAAGGGGATCTGTTATACCTGTATGCACTTGATCGACTTGGCCAAGATATAATGGCATTTTGTGCGAGTGGAAATATATTACCCCTGAGCTGAAGGCCGACATTTTATGCATAAGAATGAGAGCTTATTTGATAGTCACCGTTTCAAGGCCCTGGGTGATATAGGCAAGCTACTGGAAGACCAGTTTCTTAGTATGCTGGCATGGGGAGCCGAACAGAGGACCGGAAAAAGAATCGTGTCAGGCAAGCAGAAGGGATTGCTGTTGCTAAAAAGGAAGGTGGGGAGTTTGGTACGGCCCAAGAAACAGATGGGTTCGATATTTACTCAGGTGTACGAAAAATGGAAAGCCAATGATTTTACTAGAGTCGCGGCCATGAATGAATTGGGCGTGTCGAAGAGAATCTTCTACCGATACGTAGCCGAGTATGAAATACAATTATTAAAACGGATAAAACCGATCTTGTGGTTACAAGTATATTTATTTTATGGAATCTTCATACACATACTGTATAATAATTGTAAAAGAAGTAAGGGGAGAAACTGAAACTATGCTAAAGAAACCCTATTATTCAATTGTCCTTATTTTGATTGCTTTCTTGGCCACCTTAACATTGCGTATTGTTTATCATCCATCTCATTTTATTTATGATTGGTTGATGGCTACTTACGCTATTCGTTTGATTGGTCGAGCTTTGTACGAAAAATACCAGGCTAATCAGAGAAGCAGGATTAAAAGTGATACAATTGTAGAAGTGATTATGATTATAATTTCATTCGGAGTTATCATATTTTTATTTCTGTCACAAGAAACATGGATGCATAAGCTGCTTTTTCTAATCGCAGAATTATATTTCCTCATTTACAGTAGTGTAACTTTTACTGAGATTATAAAAAAAGGGCGGAATTGATCCGCCCCTTTTTTATGTTTACTGCTTAGACTGCTTCATAGGAGACTGTCGTATAATAGGTGTAATAACCCATTGTCGGACCTTCATGCCATTCCATCCAAATGGTCGATACTACTTTGAATCGGGTGTACTGTCTAGGATTATCGACTAGATTTTGCAACAAACCTACAAAATTCTGTCTTTCAGTATAGGTGCTAATATCCTTAAGAAGGGCTGCCCCAGCTACAACAGTAGTAATTGCCCCCAGCCATGCTACAATCACAGGTGGGATTTTTGCTTTAAGGGCGTTAGAACAAAGTTTATAACCGAATGCACCAATTGCATATCCTAATGTCGAAGCGGATTTTCCAGTATATTGTTCGATCATTTCCTTTAATTGATCTTTTGAAAGATAGGTTGCGTGTTGAGAATGAATTTGTGCCATAATTTATTACCTCCCGAATTTTTATGAGAGAATTGATGGAGTCGCTGACATCTAAATGGCTCCACATTTTTTGACGTCAGTCTTCAATTCCCTCTCACTTATGTAGGTGATTTAAGGCTGTGAATTACAACCAAATCGTGAAAATTGCGAAGTCATGAATTTTTGTGATTCATGTTCTTTACTCGATTATCCCTACACTTATGTAGGAGTTAGGGACTGAAACTACACAACCTGAATATGAAATTTTTTCTGGATCAAGAAGACTAAATAAGCTGCTCACGGTAGGGCACCGGAAGCAGCTTATTGCCAAGGGCTCTTTATTTTTTCATGATAAACTCAAGAAGTTCGGTTTTCATACTCTGGATCGCATCCTCTTTTGGCATACGGATAAATTCACTTAATCGTTTAATATCTGGATCGAAGTATTGAAAAATTGCATTCATTGCCTCTACATCGGATTTGGTTTGGGCAAGTTCTACTAGTTTCATAAACTCATCATCTGACATAAATCGTGTAGCGCCTTCTTTTTCCATTTGTTCACCGCCTGTTGTGTAATATGGAGTTCCTTGGCAACTTGGGCTTCTGTTTTATCGTTTATGTAAATTTCATAGATGACTTTTTTACCTATCTCAGACCTTAATCTATTAATATACGATTGTATCATTATTTTGTTATCAGACTCTTCCGAAAAAGAGGATTGAAAGAGATTAGGCTTGAATTCTAAAGAAATTTCACGTTTACGATTGCGTTTTGTATGATATTGAATTCTCCAAGCAATTCTATATAACTCGCGTCGGTAATCTTCAATAGCACCCATAGAAAAATTTCCTCCCTTATGTTCATATACGTACATATAAGGTAGGAGTTCTCAAAATTAATATAACAACCAATTTATAGAATGAATTTTCTTTTTTTAACGAATATAATAAAATTTTGAATTATTTTGGAACTATTTGAAATTTCCTTTAAGAAGACGATATAGCGAAGCCAACTGCTACGTTTAGAGTTGTTAATTCGTATGGGGAGCTGAAGGAATCTATTTTTGCTTACGACTGGGAAAAGGAAGCAAAGTAGGTGCTCACGCTCACCATTGTGATTGAAGAAGCCATATGTGCTCTGACTACAATTGATGAAGTCGGTCATGCGAATTATGATTTAAAGAACGGTGAAGGTGCAGGCAACCCACAAGAAGCAGAGGAACAGAAGGAAATAGCCCGTAAGGAAATGCGCCTGATCCGAGCCTTTATACGTAAACACATTTATTGGTTCGGCGGTGGAGCGAAAAGACAATATACCTGGCTTTGGGCAAGCCCAAGAGCAGGGCGGCCAGAATTATTAATACTGGGCGAGAAAGGTGTGGACAATAGAAAATATTCTGCGGGAGTGTGCCGGATTTTATCCGGTCAAAATTACACCGAATTATTTAAACCTGATCCGTGAGCAGGCCATAAATCTAATGAAGTTTCGATGCTTATACGATTGGATTCTGTGTGTAAGTGATTTTATTCCAAGTATCCTGCTCACAGCGTTTTTTTATTATTTTTTTGAAAAACATTCTGGCGGCTTTACCGTCGATAGGACATATATGAAGACAAATTGCATACAAAGATGTTCGACAATCATCAGTTCTCTTTTTTACAAACACAACAATAGTGCCATGGAAATATTTTTATATTAATGGTACATTATGTATAATTCGATTTATAAGGAGGGCTTTATGAAAATACAAAAAAAGTATGCTCTAAGTATCATAATACTTTTCGTAGTAATCATCGTCGTGGGAGGCATTTTTGTATCTAAATCGACTATTTCTTTTAAAGAAGCAGCTTTAGAGCAAGTGAATCTGAAAGAAATTGATACCATTGAAATCATTAAATCAGAGGACAATTCTGCCAATGAAAAAAAGATAACTGTGTCAAATGCTAAAGAAATTCATCAAATCATAGAAGAACTTTCGAAAGTACAGCTAAAAAAATCTGATTCAAGCGCTCCTTCGTCCGGCTTGTATTGGATTACTATACGATCAAAACAAGAAAGAAGCGTTGGATTAACCATTTTTGGAGAAAAAAGTTTAGTGGTTTATAAATACAACACGCCCGTTCCTAAAAGTAATGTTGTTTCATATGAAATCATCAGTGGATATAATGGGAAGCTAATAGAAAACTTGTTCAAATAAATTTTGAAGAAACAAACGACCGCTTGTCTTAGCTAGGCAAGCGGTCGTTTGTTCTATAACTGACTATTACATAAGCATCCATCCACCGCTGGTGGAATGCACTCGTGTTACTACACCTTTACCAGTAATGAATCTGATCCCCTGTGTTTCATATTCAATAAATGGAAATTTGACATCAATCAAATCATATTTCCCTTGATTGTCCTCCAAAAAGTCTTGAAGATATCCCATCTCCCAGTAACCATTAATAACCATACTTTTGAGAGCATCTTTTTCATTAGGAACCATACCTAACAGGAGAGAGGCAATGCCTGCTGCCAAACTAGGTGCAGTGTACTTAAAAAATATAGCCCCTAGTATAGAAAGCGAAGAACTCAACCCAGCGGCCAAAGCATTAGTATTCTGCTCTACAAGGCCCTTATCATAAACAGTTCGTTGTGCTCTTTGCAGTTGTCTAACCTGGTCCAAATTCAAAACAACATTAGCAGTGTATTCTTTTGTAAATGCCATAATTAATTAGCTCCTTTTACTTAAAGTTTTTTTGTCTAATCAGACTAGAGAGCTGCGCGCTTTATTTGCTTCTCGTTATATAGGGAAAAAAAGGAGCCATTTTTACAACACATTAATACTTTTTATTTGGAGGTTTCTATTTTGGGCCGGGTGGACATCCAGAGAGTAGTAAGTTTCTTGATGTATACGTGGAGAATGGCCTTCTAGGGATCGTTTCAAAGAAAAGGCTTAAAGGATGCTTGAAAGGCCATCAGAGCTTTTGCGGCCTAATGGGGACGCTGGAATGGGTGTTAATATAGCCCGAAAGGCACCGCCCAATTGGTCTAAAATCCAAACTTACAAACAAAGAAAGCCCCTGCCAGCCGCAGGGGCTTTGTTTATTCGAGTCGTGAGGAAATGGCTTGACCGCCAATCCCTGGGGGAAGTTCTACGTGTTTCTTGAAACGGTTGGTTGGCTGATGTTCCGCTGGAGTCTTGCTTATCTCTGGGTTAGGGGGCAGAATAGCATTGGGATTATTGCCCCCTGTTGTATTCAAATAGTGGACTGCTGCGATTTAAGGAAACCAGCCTGGCTTCCAAATTTCTTCATAGCAGCTAAAATGTCTGCATGTTTGTCTGTGTTGAAAGTGACTTCTATTCTTACTTTATCGCCCATTTGTTTCACTCTGATCTAGCGGCTACCATAGCTTTTGCTTATTTGTAAAAACCGAGCACATTAGCGATTTCCGAATCCTCTACAAACCGGGCAAATTTGTAATGTGCTTTAACTTCCTTCTGACCGATTAGATTGGACCGGCCACCAGTAAATAGCACGGTATCATTTCTTAATGTTGCCTTTAATGTTGTACTAATCGTATTCAGGATTTCTCTTGTATACTTTATAACAGCTCTTACCACAAAAATGGTAATAGGGAAAGTTTTATTTTTTATTAGGTTGTAAGAAGTATCTTTCCTTTGTGGAAACAATTACTTCGAGTATAGAAGTTTTCGCTTCTTCATAGTCACGTGCTAGTTCAGCCAGAGCAAAATCGGTAAGGAGTTTGAATTCTTGTCGTTTGTAACGATCTTCAAACCCAATTGTATTTATAATCCGGTCTTTGGCATGTACCAAATGAAGATCGGTGCCCCATGTATATGAAAATCCTTTATCTATTCCAGAAACAAAATTCATCAATATGTAGCTTATTGCCTGTAATTGCTGTTTGTTGGTAGAAAACTGATATTTTAATAAAATTATAATATCCTACCTGAATAATGAGAATTATCTTCCCAAATCGTTCTTTTTGTGCGAGAATGATTGAAAAATCATCCATGAGTACGCATACAGGAAGAGACGATTCATACAGCACGTATAACAAGGGAGGAAATAACCATGTCAGAAGAACGCAAGCTGTCATTCGAAACTCTCGCTGTCCATGCCGGACAACAAATTGATCCTACTACCTTTGCCCGCGCCGTTCCATTGTATCAAACCACTTCATATGGATTTCGGGATGCGGAGCATGCGGCTGATTTGTTCTCGCTGAAAGAATTCGGCAACATTTATACGCGTCTGATGAATCCGACCACGGATGTATTCGAGCAACGGATCGCCGCGTTGGAAGGCGGGGCTGGCGCGTTGGCAACGGCTTCGGGAGCGGCGGCGATTTCCTTCTCCATCCTGAACATTGCGGGAGCTGGGGATGAAATTGTGTCGGCCTCCAGTCTGTATGGCGGTACATATAATCTATTTTCTACGACACTGCCGAAATTGGGCATTAAAGTACATTTTGTCGATTCGGATGATCCAGAGAACTTCCGTAATGCCATTACGGATAAGACGAAGGCATTATTTGCCGAAACGATTGGCAACCCACAGGGCAATGTGCTGGATGTGGAAGCTGTAGCGGCGATTGCGCACGAATATGGTATTCCGCTGATTGTGGATAACACGTTCCCAAGTCCTTACTTGTTGCGTCCTATTGAATACGGAGCGGACATTGTCGTGCATTCTGCAACGAAGTTTATTGGCGGACACGGTACGTCTATTGGTGGGGTGATCGTGGACAGCGGCAAGTTTGACTGGAAAGCGAGTGGTCGTTTCCCAGGACTGACTGAGCCGGACCCGAGCTACCACGGAGTTGTTTACACCGAGGCGGTGGGACCTATCGCATATATTATCAAGGCACGGGTCCAATTGCTGCGGGACTTGGGAGCTGCCATTTCTCCGTTTAATTCATGGCTGCTGCTTCAGGGCTTGGAGACACTTCATCTGCGGTTGGAAAGACATAGTCAAAATGCCTTGAAGGTAGCGCAATATCTCGAAGGCCACAAGGATGTGGAGTGGGTCAGCTACACCGGGTTGCCGAGCCATCCGTCCTATGAATTAGCTCAAAAGTATTTGCCGAAAGGACAAGGAGCAATCCTGACCTTTGGTATTAAAGGTGGAAGCCAGGCGGGAAGCAAGCTAATTGCGAATGTAAAGCTATTTTCTCATTTGGCGAATGTAGGTGATTCCAAGTCTTTGATTATTCACCCGGCAAGCACAACGCACCAGCAGTTGAATGTGGAAGAACAGGTTGCTGCAGGAGTCAAACCAGAGCTGTTACGCCTATCTGTCGGGACAGAAGCGATAGACGATATATTGTACGATCTGGAGCAGGCGATCGCGGCCAGCCAGCAGTAGTAGCAGTAGATCCTTCTTAGACTAAGTGTGACAGAGCATTCGTGTAGAATTCGCAAGTGATTTTTCGACCCAGATCAGTATTCGTTCAATGTTTATCAGGCGGGGGGCAACCTCCGTCTTTTTTTGCGTATTGACAACATACCCCCATAGGTATATATTATACCCCATAGGGTATATAAGGAGGGGAAGAAATGGGTAGGAAAATAGTTATTATTGGCGGGGTAGCAGGTGGAGCTTCTGCTGCTGCGAGATTACGTAGATGGAATGAGGAAGACGAGATTATTTTGTTTGAACGCGGAGAGCATGTTTCTTTTGCAAACTGTGGCCTTCCTTACTATATTGGCGGGGCAATCCATGCGCGGGAGAAGCTGTTTCTCCAGACACCTCAAGGGATAAGAGACCGCTTTAATATAGATGTACGGGTACTGAAAGAAGTGATACAAATAGACCGCGAGCAGAAGCTCGTCCATTTCCGCGATATGATTACAGGGGAAACAGATGAGCAGCCGTACGATATTGTGGTATTGTCGCCGGGAGCCAAACCGATGATACCGGACATTCCTGGATTACATGAAGCTATGAATTTATTTACATTAAGAAATATTCATGACACGGACGTTATTAAGGCATATGTAGATGAAAGGCATCCAAAGCACGTCACGGTGATCGGGGCCGGATTTATTGGGCTGGAGATGGCCGAGAATTTGCGGGAGCGTGGACTTGCAGTAACCATTATTGATATGGGGCAACAATTATTGAATCCACTGGACCCTGAAATGGCAAAATGGGTAGAACAGCATATGAGGCTGAACGGGGTGGAGGTGCGTTTAGAGGAAGGAGTCACAGCTTTTGAAGAGCAGGGTACACAACTTCGTTTGACTTCCGGGGGTGTGCTTCAGACGGACATGGTTATTCTCGCGATCGGTGTTGTTCCTGAAAATGAGTTGGCCAAGCAAAGCGGATTGGAACTTGGTTTTCGCGGCGCTATTCAGGTGAACGCCCAACTGCAAACCAGCGATCCGGCCATTTATGCGGTGGGGGATGCCATTCAGGTCAAAGACCGCAATCATGGGTTTGCAACGATGGTATCGCTAGCCTGGGGAGCCAATCGTCAGGGGCGTTTGGCAGCGGATCATATTAACGGTCAGGCAATATCTTATGATGGGGCGCTTGGAACATCCGTAATTAAGACCTTTGCATTGACTTCAGCTTCTACAGGCAATAATGAAAAAACACTACAGCAGCTGGGCGTTCCTTATCAGGCAGTTCATATTCATCCTGGTTCGCATGCCGGCTATTATCCTGGCGCATCACCCATTGCTATGAAGCTGCTCTTTAATCCCGAAAACGGGATGATCTATGGGGCGCAGGCTTTTGGAGCTGATGGAGCAGACAAAAGGATTGATGTCATTGCGACGGCTATTCGTGGCCATTTGAACGTCCGTGAACTGGCTGATATTGAACTTGCTTATGCACCTCCTTATTCTTCAGCAAAAGACCCTGTGAATATGGCGGGTTACGTGGCTTCGAATATCATGGATGGGCTGGTCCAAACGATACAGTGGCATGAAGTTGATGATTTTCACCGCAATGGTGGTCTTATTATTGATGTTAGGGATGCGGTGGAGCTACAGGCAGGGGCCATTCCAGGTTCGATTCATATTCCTCTGGCCGAAATTAGAGAGCGGATGGCAGAAATCCCTAGTGATCTAGAGATCGCGGTATCCTGCCAAGTCGGTCTGCGAGGCTATATTGCGGCCCGAATTTTGACTCAATACGGTTATCGGGTGAGGAACGTTGATGGTGGCTATAAGACGTATTCGGTTATGGCTGAACGTGAGTGAACATTTCCTTTCATGTCTTTGGTGTAGGATCGCTACTGTACATTATTTACGTTATCCGCAGGGTTTACCCCTTTTCTGATCAAATTATGGCTTGGTTCACTGTGTGACGTCTGTTACAATAGAAGAGGCATATACGAATGGATAGAAAAGAGGTTGAACAGGTGGGCACTTCAGTGATTTGGGAAGCAGTTATATATTGGGTGATCTTGGTGATTTCCGCTCTGTGCGTGATCGCAGTATCTGGTACTCGGAAGACAGCAAGCACGATTATTTTAGCGCCCGTTGTTTTGTTCTGTACCATATTTATGATGCAGGGATCAGTGTTTACTGCCATGAATCACCCGACGATGGGGTCTAATGTCGGTTTGGGTATGGCATTTCTGACAACATGGGTGGTCAGCGGAATATTGTTTGCTGTAGCGCTTGTAATTGCTTTTATTAAATATAACAAGAAGAACAAGGCGTAATTTAGCCTTAACCTCAGATGAATAAAGGCTTTCGGTGATGTGCCGAAAGCCCTTTTTGTATTCCTTTTTAACCATGCAGGATGTCTCCGCTTATCTGCGTCTTCTCATAAGCAACACAACGATCAGCACGACGATGATTACGATCAATAGGAATTTCATATTCGATAACCTCCTTGGTCTGTCTCATATTTGGTATTAACCACTTTTAGTTAGTATGCACCGATGGATCTCAAGCAAGTATCTATTGTCGAGTTTTTGGGGAAATTTAGAATGTGGGACTAAAAAGAGGTTTACAGGCTTAGCTGGAAAGTGTATACATAAAGTAAGGAGGCGATTGCCATGAGTGATCGTGCATTTCATTTGTTCTATATTATTTTCTTAACGGTTCTGGCACTTGGAAGTGTTGGTGGAATCGCCTGGTGGCTGCGCTCTGTCGGTCGTCAGGAGAAGGAAAAAAACTAAATTCAACATGGGCATACAAGCCCGAATGCATCTTCCAGTAGGAGGGTGCATTTTTATATGTTATAATAGGAACATATGTTCTTTGTAGGGGGGAAAGATGATGTTGCCAGATTTGGAACGAAAGCTGTTACGTATTTTGTATAATTATTTCGCCCAGCATCGCCACATGCCCACAATGGCGGAATTGACCGTAAAAACAGGCAAGCGAGACGCTGAAATTACAGTCGCCTTGCGACATATGGAACAGGAACGCTATATCACTTGGGAAAACAATTCGGGTACCCAGCATGTTGTTTTACTGGAAGGGTGGGAGCGTCCCCCGACCCAAAGGCGCACTCAAGCGGAAACAAGACGTTTCACTACGCAAACGATGCCGCCCGATGGTACAGAATATTGGACGAATTATTAGAAGGGATATAAAACTGGAAAATTAATGAGTTTTTAAGGTGCATATCATTTAGTTTTAAGAAAGCGAGACTATAATGACCCTATTAACCCCTTTTTGATCAAGCTATAGGCCCTGCCGATGTATCGGCAGGGCCACTTTTTTGTCCATAGATACGCTTATGTATATGAAAAATCCCCCGGGGATCATCCGGAGGATGGTGCAGTTTGCATATACTGCACGGCCTGCTCAAACTTCATCGTTTGATGGCATAATATATATTCAACCCCTGCTACCTTGCATTATATGGTCAGCATGTTCATAAGGGGCAGTGTGATTCCACTGTTCATTTTCCAAACGACAAAAGCCCTACCTCTCTTTCGTCCTTGCGGCTCCGATGACCGCGCCAGTGTGAATGTGAAAATCTTCGGCAAAAGCTCAAAATTCTACATTAGGGTTATACATAAAATTAGGAGAAGCTCCATACGGTGATTAGGAGTAATAGCTTGTTGCGTGGAATCCTATGGGGTTAATACATACTTTAATAGTATAGCAAGAATGATTATAAAACACAAGTCATTTTTGGCTTTTTGATTATAGACTGGAAAAAATGTTGGCTAAAATGCTCTTCCCTCGAGAGTTTCTTAATTAAGAATAAGATGATTTTCCATCTATAGATTGCAGATTAAAAGCCGTCCTCGTATTTATGTAAAATGCTCGAGCAAGAAGGTAAACTTTTGATGGTTGGACTCCGATATTGAATACACAAGATATTTTAGAGTGTACGGATGAAAAGAGGGGTAGCAATTTGCCGACCTATAAGCGCTTTATTCAGCATGTTATCCTGAACTATATTATAGGTTCGTTTATCGCTGTATTGTTGGTAGGTATGATTTTTGTATTTTCCACGTTAAATGTAGCCCACTATGAAATTCTGGGTCTTGTTAAAATTATTGCATTTTCCAGCGTCATTATGATTGCTTGTGAAACCATAGTGTTTCGAATGCATTTGAGACCGGTTCATCGTTTTTTTTACGGCAATCAGGAAACACTCAAGGATGTAGAAGCGGTGTATATCCGGGTTCATCATCTGCCTAATTTGTCAGTTTTACGTATTGTTGGACCGCATTTGTTGGGTTTCTCTATCCCGGCAGCCGTCATTGCCTTATGGATGATACATACTGGACAACTTACCTTTCCCTTGTATTATGTAGGAATCGCCTGTATAGGAGCTTGTCTGGTTGCTTCGATGCACGCACTGGTTGAATTTTTCCTGACAATGAGAGCAATCAAGCCGCTGCTGGAGGAAATCCGTGATCGAACCTATCAGCAATATGGATTAAACCTGTCCCTGCGAGGACGAGTCCTACTATCGCTTCGGCATAAATTTCAGTTAAGCGCGACGCTCATTGGTGCTTTTCCTCTGTTTTTATTTTGTCTAGCTACACAGATTCGCCTGGAACGTTTGGAGGCGACGGATTCGAGTTCCTATTGGGCATGGGCGGGTACGATTTTAATTTTTGGTGTAGCCTTTGCTTATCTGGGAGGAAGGTTGTTGACCCGTGAGATCGAACAGCCGATCCACCACCTGCTGGAAAAAATGAATGCAGTGAGGGAAGGCCGCCTGAACAGTAATGCCAGCGACTTGTACTCCGACGAATTTGCCGAGTTGGTTGAAGGCTTTAACATGATGATCGAGGGCCTGAAGGAACGGGAAGAAAAGAACGGTCAGCTATTGGACAGTTACTTCGCCACCTTGGCGGCAGCGCTGGATGCGCGAGATGCCTATACCGCAGGACATTCTTTGCGTGTGGCTGAATACTCCGTACTCATTGGGCGCAAGGGAGGTTTGAATGAGACAGACCTCGACTTGCTGCGCAAAACAGCTTTGCTGCATGATATCGGTAAAATCGGCGTGGCTGACGCTGTTCTGCTCAAGGACGGTAAGCTGACGGACGAGGAGTTTGATCAGATTAAAATGCACCCGGTTATGGGAGAGAGTATTCTCCGGCAAGTTGAACCAGCTTATGCTATGGCTCCTTATTTGCCCGGCGTGCGATCGCACCATGAACGTTATGATGGCAAGGGATACCCTGACCAGCTCGCTGGGGAAGATATCCCCTTATTTGGGCGAATCATTGCTGTAGCGGATGCTTATGATGCGATGACGTCTGATCGTCCCTATCGGCAAGGTATGAAGGAAGAGAAGGCGGTTATGATATTGGAAGAGGGAAAGGGAACCCAATGGGACCCTTATTTTGCCGAATTATTTGTCAAGGAGTGGCGCCGGAACAAAGGCATCACAAGCTGACTCTATAGGTATCAGCACTAGGGCGAGCCATTGAGGTTCGCTTTTTTTTATATCAGGATTTTGCAAAATTCGATTCCAGTCGCTCCGAAGTGCAAGATATAGACGAACTAAACCATTTCGATCTATATCTTGTTCATTGGAAGTCGCTTATGGGATTTTTGCAAAATCCTCATATACGGATATAAGATCTTTTGACATGTCGAAAGATGGGGCTTCATGTTATGATGTACAAGAAAGGCAAACGCGGTTAATAAAGGCCTAGCATCCAATTTTTCTTGCGCTATGGGAGTGTGAGTCCATGCAATTTTCAATGATGTTTTTAATGAATTTAGGGATGCTGATTGCCGTTGCCTATGTGGCGAACGTGATTTATAAATATGGTTTGAGTCGTACCTCTTCGCGGTTCAAATATGTCAGCTCGGTGCTGCTAGTGATATTTGGCGGATGGGTCAGCTCTTGTTTTGGTTTTAACTTTAGTGAAACGGTTATTTTTGATTTGCGTTTTGTACCGCTGATTATCGCGGCATTGGTGTATCCCCGCTCCTATACGCTTATTATTATTGGGGTAGCAATCGGACTAACGAGATTTACCTTCGGTCTGCATATGGCGGCGTGGGTCGGCTTTTTGAATATGAGCATTCTGGGCGTCCTGTGCGCCGGATTGAACTACTGGATGCGCCGTTCCACCTGGCGTTTGATTATTAAGGCATCGGTGACCATTTTAGCGGTTAATATCGTAAATACGTTAAATATTGCCTGTCTGGGCGTCATTCCCTGGCGCTATTATGTAGCGGAGGTTGTTCCTCTTACACTGCCAATCGGCATCGTCCTCAGTTTTTTATTTGCTCTGATTTTAAGGGACTTTCAGATGGAGCAACAGCGGAATCATCAGATTAAGCAGGCGAATGAGTTGTTATCAGAGCAGCGAGATGAGTTGCAGAAAGCAAAGGTCATTCTAGAGGAACGTGCCAAGCAACTGATGATGGCTTCCCAATATAAATCGGATTTTATGGCAACGATGTCACATGAGTTACGTACACCTCTTAATAGCATCATTAACCTGGCGCAGATTATCAACGAGCAGGGAAAAGAATTGGATGAGGACGAGTTATACCAATACAGCGATCTCATCTATGCCTCAGGGCATGATTTGCTCCAATTAATCAACGACATTCTGGACTTGTCCAAGGTCGAGGCTGGTCACATGGAAATCGTAAGTGAGCCAGTCAATGTGCGTGAGATTGCGCAGGTGATGATGATGCATTTTGAAGTCACTGCGAAGGATAAAAACCTGGAATTCAGCTTAAAGGAGCATGAGCCTATACCGAATGAAATTCGGTCCGATTCTAAACGTGTACAGCAAATTTTGCGTAATTTATTGTCCAATGCCTTTAAGTTCACTCATGAAGGACGTGTATTGCTAGAAATGAGTACACAGCATCTGAATCAAAAGGGACAAGAGGGAGATTGGGTTGTATTTGCTGTAAAAGATACGGGCATCGGTATTTCCAAGCTTCAGCAACACGTTATTTTTGAGGCATTCCAGCAGGCGAACGGTTCCATTAATCGTAAATATGGAGGAACCGGGTTGGGATTGTCCATCAGCCGTGATTTTTCCCGCTTGTTGGGCGGGTTTATCCGTTTAGAAAGTGAGGAGGGTAAGGGAAGTACGTTTTCCTTGTACCTACCCATGTGTCCGTCCGTAAGCAAGGAGGCGGACGAACAACCCTTTAAATTAACCTAATCGCAATTGTAGGAGCAGGAGCTCTATGGCACAAAGGAGGTCTATCATGGAACGTAAAGCGGTCGTTGTGGGTGCAACAGGGCTTGTCGGGGGTTATGTTGTACGAGAGCTGCTGGTGCAAAAGGAATACAACCGCGTCATGGTTATGGGCAGACGTCCGTTGGACATCAAGCATCCCAAGCTGGAACAGGCGCTCATCGATTGGGAACAGCCACAGAAAGCGGCGTTCGCCTTCGAAGGGGTGGATGATGTTTTTTGCTGCCTTGGGACAACGATGAAAAAAGCTGGCACCAAGGAGCAGTTTCGTCAGGTGGATCTGGACTATCCGGTGCTGGCTGCCCAGTTGGGCAAAGAGGCTGGTGCTGTACAGATGCTAGCTATCTCAGCGATGGGGGCCGATCCAGATTCACGTGTGTTTTATAACCGCACCAAGGGTGAGGCTGAAGAGGCGCTTGCCGCTATCGGGCTGCCTGCGCTGCATTTGTTCCGTCCGTCGCTGATTTTGGGTGCGAGACCTGAACGACGTTTGGGCGAAGCCGCTGCCGCTGTTGTCATGAAAGCGCTGGACGGTCTGATGACGGGCAAGCTCGCTTCCTACCGCGCTATCCCGGCTTCGGTCATCGCACGAGCCATGGTACGAATCGCTCTTGCGCAGGCGAGCGGCGTACATATTTATCCGAACGACATCATTCGGGTCATTGGTGCAGAGCTAACATCCGATGATGAGGAACCTGTTACAGGAACGGCTCCTGATGAGAACGTGTAAAACCACGGCAGGAATAAAATGACAATAACGCCGCTGTTGCCCAATGATTCGGACAACAGCGGCGTTATTTGTGTTTTATTGGTGGTTTGTTTTTTGCGGCACATCCACCGTAATCTCTAATTCATCAAGTGCGTTAATCCGTCGCACGGAATAGTGGCTTTGGACTTCGCATGCTATAATACGGTGAACCAGTATCAGGAAGGAGAATCCAACCCATATGAAAAAAACAATTGCTACTGAAAAAGCACCCGGTGCTATCGGCCCTTATAGCCAAGCGGTAGAGGCAGGCGGGTTTATTTACACCTCGGGACAGCTTGGATTGAATCCGGCAACAGGTGAGTTCGGTAAGGATGTACAGGAGCAGGCACGCCTGTCCTTGAGCAACGTACAAGCCATTCTGGAAGCGGCAGGCAGCAACATGAACCAGGTTGTGAAAGCGACTGTATTCCTGAAGGACATGAACGATTTTGTCAGCGTCAATGAGGTGTACAGTTCTTTCTTCGAGCAACCGTACCCAGCGCGTAGTGCGGTGGAGGTAGCTCGTCTGCCTAAGGATGCACTGGTGGAGATTGAAGTCATTGCATTGAAGGGCGAATAGTCTGAAAGGTCCGTTCATAAAATAAAAAGTTTGTATGGCAACCGGGTGTCCCTATTAAATAGAGGCACCCGGTTGCTCAAATTTAATGTGTTTTGTTTTTTTGAATACAGAGTGGAGGTGGAGATGATTAAAAAAATAATTTTCACTGGTGGAGGCTCTTCAGGACATGTAGCAGTAAACCTAGCTTTGATTCCTCACTTACTGGAACAACATTGGAGTGTCCAATACATAGGCTCTGAACAAGGGATTGAAAGAAAATTGATTTCTGGACTAGAAGATGTGTGTTATTTCAGTATCTCAACTGGGAAATTACGCAGATATTTTGATTGGAATAATTTTAAGGACCCTTTTAAAGTGCTGAAGGGGATTTCTCAAGCGTACCGGATTATAAGAAAAGAAAAACCGGATATTATTTTTTCAAAAGGCGGGTTTGTTTCGGTTCCTGTGGTATTGGCTGGGTGGTTGAATAAAGTCCCTGTAATCATTCATGAATCAGATATTACCCCTGGATTAGCTAATAAGATTTCCAGCATATTTGCTACAGAAATTTGTACTACCTTTCCTGAAACCACTCAGTACTTTCGCTCTAAGCATACCCGGTATGTAGGTGCTATTGTGAGAGATGAACTAAAAGATGGGGAGGCAGCCAAAGGTTTGACCTATTGCGGATTTACTCGAAATAAGCCGATCATTCTGATCATGGGTGGGAGTTTAGGTTCCAAGAAGATCAATGAGATGGTCTGGATGAATTTAGAGGCTTTGCTCGTTCATTTTCAAATCGTCCATATTTGTGGTAAAGACCAAGTGAATCATTCCATTCATATGTATGGCTACAAGCAGTTTGAATACATAAATGATGAACTGGCGGATGTTATGGCGATGGCAAATATGGTTGTTTCTAGGGCGGGTTCAAATTCCATTTTTGAATTCTTGACGCTGCGGAAGCCGATGCTATTGATCCCTCTTTCAAAGGCGGTTAGCCGGGGAGATCAAATTCTAAATGCCAAATCATTTAAAGCGCAAGGCTTTTGTGAGTTTTTAGAAGAAGAGGAGTTGGAATCTGAACGATTTGTCGACATGATTCTTCGTTTGTATGAAAAAAGGTCGGATTATATTATCAATATGAAGAAAATGAATGCAGATCACTCGACAAGCAAGCTTATAGATTTGATTAAAGTCTATACCTAATCACATGGTTAAAATGAATAAACAAAGCAAGCGAGCTTGGGCTAGATGATTCAGACCCAAGCTCGCTTGTTCTGGCTAGGAGATCATATTCGTTTTCTTTAATCCCGTTCTCGATTACGGGCAAAGAATAGCCATAGCGCGTACACCAGAATGATTGCCGCCAAGATCAATGCAGCCAGCCGTACATTTTCATTGTTCGGATGCTCGACGGCGATGGCGACATAGGCCCATACAAATACGAGAGGATAAATGCTGTCGCGATAAGGGAAGCTGACCATGATCGCCAATACGGTGCCGATGAGCAGGATAATGATCGCCCATGTCGTATCGCTGAGTCCCCAGCCACTCCATTCATTCTTTTCCAGTGCCACTGCAATATTGATAATAGTAGCAACAGATACCCAACCGAGGTTCAGGCTGAACGGTAGCTTGACGAACCACATTTCTCCGCGGGTTGGCTGCGGCGTGCGGGTACGTACATACACGACGCTCAAGGAAAGCAAGTATAGAATAATGACGATGACGCACAGCTCTACGTATACATACTGCCAGAGGAAAATCCAGATGATATTGAAGAGACAGCTTAGAATAAAAAAAATACCGATGGACTGAACGCTTGTCTTGGCTTGCCCTGTAGGTGTAGCTTGGTACACGACAAAGCAGGCGAGCAGTACGTAGATGACCGACCAGATGGAAAAAGCGTAACCCGCTGGGGTGATCAAGGTTGGGTACATGTTGGATACAGCAGCAGTGCTTCTGCCACCGATAGGAAGTGTAGAAGCCAGAACGTTAACGAGAACGACAGCGATAAATGCAATAATATTCCACCATTTATACGGATGGCTTCGTGACATAGGGATATCTCCTCCACAACGAATGATGATCCAAAAATGACCGACTGGTCACAAGCTTCTATTATGAATATACCCACTTTGCTTTCGAATATGTCCTAACCGGAAAAATGTTTCTTGATCCCGGTAAAATCATAAAAAGTTGTATGTATATGCAGTCATATGTAGTACAATGGTGAAAATTTTAAGCACTATATAAGCTGAATTTCCTCAAAATTCAAATTATATAGAAGTAAGGAGATAAGTAGAATGAATGGCTTGGAGAAAGTAGGGAAATTTGTAGGAGGAACCTTTTCCATCTGGGTACTTTTATTTGCATGCTTGGGATTTTTCTTTCCTGCGGCGTTTACAGGGTTGAAAGGATACATACAGTTATTTTTGGGCATTGTCATGTTCGGGATGGGGCTGACTTTATCTGCGGCTGACTTTCGTGAAGTATTCCGGCGTCCAGTGGATGTGGCTATTGGTGTGGTCGGACATTATCTGATTATGCCGTTTCTGGCCTTTGGATTGGCATTAGTATTGCAGCTGCCACCGGATATTGCGGTAGGTGTCATTTTGGTAGGCTGTTGCCCGAGTGGAACCGCGTCCAACGTAATGACGCTCTTATCCAAAGGCGATGTGGCGTTGGGCGTGTCGATTGCTTCAGTATCGACGCTGATTGCTCCACTAGCTACCCCGGCCATGATTAACCTGCTTGCTGGACGTTGGATGAATATTGATGCGAAGTCGCTGATCATGGATATTCTCATCGTGGTTATTGTCCCCATTGTGTTGGGTGTTATCGTCAAATCGCTATTTCGCAAACAGGCAGAAGCCAGTGTCCAGGCGCTGCCGCTCATATCAACACTGGTGATTATGCTCATCGTGGCTATTGTGATTGCAGGCAGCAAAGGCAAGATTTTGGAGACAGGTCCGATTATTTTTGGTGTGGTTATTTTGCATAACGGTATCGGGTTCCTGCTCGGATATTGGTTTGCCAAGCTATTCGGTATGAATCTTTCCAAGCGTAAAGCTGTTACTCTGGAAACGGGAATGCAGAATTCCGGACTGGGCGCTGCGCTGGCAGCAGCTCATTTTAATCCGATTGCTGCTGTACCGAGTGCGATTTTTAGCGTGTGGCATAATATTTCCGGCTCGTTGCTCGCGACCTGGTTTTCCCGCCGGGAGGAGAAGAACAGCACATCCGGGAACCATTAAGCTTTGTCAGTGGCTTGTGACAAGTGGCTGCGGTTCAGCTTTTTCGAACAGTTTGGGGAAGGTCAGAAAGGATAGATTTGACTTTATAGTTGCGGATCATTATACTGTGGTTGTTACAACCACTGTATTTAAGTAAGCAACAGTAGTTTGAGTTCGTTATGGAAGGAAAACTGCATCCAATTCATATTCGGCTTCATGCTTAACAGCCTTATATTATCTGATCTGATTTAAACTGAAGGAGAGAGAACGAATGAACCCAAAATATAATTCTCTATTTGAAGCTTTTACCCTGCCATCCGGTGTTACGTTGAAGAACCGTATTACCATGGCACCTATGACTAACTTTGCTTCCCACGAAAATGGTGAAGTCAGTGACGAGGAACTGGCATACTACCGTGAACGCTCCGGTGGTGTGGGCGCGGTTATTACCGCTTGTGTGTATGTAACTCCAGATGGCAAAGGATTTGTTAATGAGTTCGGTGCGGACAAGGATGAAATGATTCCTAGCCTGCGCCGTCTGGCAGATACGATTCATCAGGAGGGCGCGAAAGCGATCCTGCAAATTTATCATGGTGGCCGCCTGTGTCCACCGGATCAAATTCCAGATGGACAGCCGATCAGTGCAAGCGCAGTAGCCGAGGAAAAAGAAGGCGCGCCTGTGCCGCGTGAAATGACATCCGACGATATCCACCGCGTCATTCGTGCCTATGGCGAAGCGACTCGCCGCGCGATTGAAGCAGGCTATGATGGTGTGGAGCTTCACGGAGCGAACGGTTACCTGGTGCAGCAGTTCTTCTCCCCGCATTCCAACATTCGTACTGATGAATGGGGAGGAAGTCTTGAGAAACGCTTGGCCTTTCCGCTGGCGATTGTTCACGAAGTGAAGAAAGTGATCGCAGAGCATGCGAAGCGTCCATTCATTTTCGGCTACCGCTTGTCTCCTGAGGAAGGACACACGCCAGGCATTACGCTGGATGATACGATGGTGCTTGTAGACCGTCTGGCGGATCAAGGTTTGGATTACCTGCACATTTCCGTAAATCATTTCTTTGGTGGTTCGTTCCGTGACCGTGGTGACGAACGGTCACGTACCGTTCTCATCCATGAGAAGGTAGGTAACCGTGTGCCGATTATGGGAGTTGGGTCGCTGAATACACCGGACGAGGCGCTTGCAGCACTGGAGACAGGTGTACCGCTTGTATCGCTGGGACGTCCGCTTTTGATGGAGCCGCAATGGGTTCAGAAGGTGCAAAACGGCACAGAAGATACCATTCGCACGACATTATCCAAGCAAGCCCAGCAGGAGCTAGTCATTCCTGACTACTTGTGGGGTGCGTTGACGACCCTTCCAGGCTGGATGCCTGTTACGGACTAAATTTTGAACGATGGAGATACCCTAGGCTGCTCTCATGCACCTGGGGTATTTTCCTGTCTCGTGACCGTGAACAATAATATAGGAATAACTGAGAAAGAAGGAAAATGACAATGTTACATAAAGCTAATGGCGCCATTTTGATAAAGTCCACCCATCCGGGGCTACAGATTCGATTGTTACAAGTAAGTGATGCAGAACGTTTATTAGAGATCAGACGTGAAAATTTTGATTTTTTCAAACCGTTCGAGCCAGAACGACCTGAAATTTACTTTACGCTGGAAGAACAGGCGCGTCTGATTTCCAACGGTTTGGAAGCGGCACAAGCCGGACAGGGATATACGTTTGGACTTTTTTTGCCGGAAAATGATAAGCTGATCGGCAGAATGGAGCTGTCGGGTATCGCTAGAGGCCCCTTTCAAAACGCCAATCTGGGTTACTTTGTAGATCCTGCATACCACGGACAAGGCTATGCCACTTCCGCAGTGAAGGATATTGTACGCTACGCCTTAAATGAGTTGGAATTACACCGTATTCAAGCTGGAGTGATGCCAAGAAATACGCCTTCCAATCGAGTGATGGAAAAGGCAGGATTTCGCCGCGAAGGGCTGGCTCTCAACTATTTGAAGATTAATGGTGTGTGGGAAGATCACGTGTTGTATGCGGTCACGGCTGAGGATTTGCAGAATGGCGTTTTCTGAATTCTCCGGGCGTGACCCCCTCCAGTTTTTTGAACACCTTGCCAAAATATTTTTCATCCTGATACCCGACCATACCGGCAATATGATGAAGGCGCAGCTTGTCATTCAGCAGCAATAGCTTTGCCTTGCTCATCCTGATCTGACACAAATAGTCTGACAGATTAACCCCGTACTCCTGCTTAAATTTACGAGAAATATATTCCCGACTGAGATAAAAGCGACTCGCCATATCCTGTAGAGAAATGTCCTCGTCATAGTGTGCATCCAGATAGCGGGCAATATCACGGATGGTCGGGTTGTTTGGGCTATGGCTTGGTGTAAGTGCCTGACCGGCTGCCAGCAGTCGGTTTTCAACCTGTCTTTGCCATAAGGGCAGGGAAAGCATACCACGGTTGTCGACCGGCAATGCATGAATGGAGCAGGACTCCTCTGCCAGTTCCTCGCCATCGGTATCTCCGGGTCTGTCATTCAGCCAACGGGCCAGCATCCAGTCCAACTCCTGATTCCAACTGGCTAGCTGCTCTGCTGTCACCGAAGGCAGCTCGGCTACGGCTGCTATCCAGTGGCCTACCGCTATCGACACACGATTGGCATTACAGCTGAGCGCACTAAGCCGTAGCTCTTCTTCCATCTCAGGCAACTGGGGAAGACGAATGTTCTGCCGTGTCTGGGAACTCTGGTGCATCCAGTCGGCGGTTTGCAACACATCCCGTTTCCACAACGCTTGCCGTGCCTCTTGGTAGGCAGTGGCTGCCGCTATGGGAAAAGCGCCAAAAGAGCCATAAGAGCCAACCCCGATGTGCATGTAACACCGCAAAGCCGTTTTGATCCCTGTGTGAATATCCTGCAAGAGCAGCGGCCAACGAGATGGCTCGCCCCAATATAGCAGAATAATTTCGTCCATACGCTCCAGATGACGGAATGCAATTCCGGTTTGAGAAGTTCCAAGAAATTCGTTGCAGATGTTAATCAGGGAAAAGCTCAAAAGCGCACGACGCGTTTTATATTTGTCCAGTATATCGGCATCCAGCTGCGTGGTGCTCATCACAGCTGCATTACATATCTGAATAGCTGCGGGAAGACGTAACTCCTCACGTAAGGGCGTAATGGAAAGAGGGGTACTCGCTATACCGGAAACGATCTCAGTCAGGAGCTTATCAGCATAGTGCGGCCTCATCCGGTTGACCTCCATGGCCTGCATCGTCTGCCTGTTCCGGTCTTGCTCCGCTGTCCGCCAGGCTTGAGTGGCTTTATTTAGAGCCTCGTTAATCTCCACTGGATCTACGGGCTTAAGAATATAGTCCATGCCTCCCCGGCGGATGACCTGTCGAACCAAGTCAAAATCATCATAACCACTGACCACCACAACTCGGGTTGCTGGGGAATTCACTTGAATCCACTCCATCAGTGCTACTCCATCCTTGCCGGGCATCCGCATATCCGTAAGTACAACGGGTGGGGAAAGGGCGGTAATGACCTCAATCGCCTGATCGCCCGACTCAGCTTCAAGTACCTCGCTCACACCGCACGCTTCCCAATGTACGAGCATCCGAATGGCATGGCGTACATGCTTCTCATCATCCACAATCAGGACTTTCATCGACAGATCACTCTCCCTTAATATGAATTTCCGTAGGGACTTCAGTACGAATTTCGAGTGTATAACGAACGCCATGAGGCAGAATGTTGTCTACGCACAGGGTGTTGGAACCATCCTCCGAGTGAAGCTGAATACGCAATAGAACATTACGAAGGCCAATGGAGTCCTGCTCGCTAGTGTCCGGCTCCTCGTAGGCTTTCAGCGGACGTTTTAACATATGCTGGAGCTGCTCCAAATCGGCCTGTGGAATGGAAATTCCGTTATTTTCCACGGTTATTTTCACAATGCCTTCCTGGATTCGGCTGCCTGTAATGCGAATTTCACCGGGCCCCAGTCGGGGATCGGCACCGTGTTTAAAGTAGTTTTCCACCAACGGTTGGAGAATCATTTTTGGCACCCGATCATTTAGCACCTCATCTTCCCACTGGTAAGTGACCTCTAATTGCTCACCGAAGCGTTCCTTTTGTAAATCAAGATATTGTTTTACATGTTCGGCTTCTTCCTTGAGTGTAACGACTGTATGGTCCCGCATGTTATAACGCAGCATTTTGGCAAGGGAAGAGAGCAGAGAATAAATTCGCGGCACCTCATGCTGTAGAGCCAGGGTTCCAATAGACTGTAGCGTATTATATAAAAAGTGAGGATTAATCTGTGCTTGAAGCGCTTTCAATTGATGTGTCTTGTTAGCCAGCTCCAGCTTGTATTCCCGCAAAATGAGGTTATTAATGGTATCCATCATCTGTCTGAAACGGCGCGACAGTACTCCGATCTCATCGTTACTCATGGCCCGAATGTCTACATCCAGTTGACCGGACTGAATCTGGTTTATGTAGCGAGTCAGCCGCTTAATAGGTTCCGTGATTTTTATCGAAATCCATAACGTGGCCACAATGACAAGTAGCAACGCTGCGCCTGTAATGACCGCATTAATCTGAGTCAGGCGGGTAGCCCGTAAATACAGCGTACGATTTGGAATTTTCTTGACGAGCGTCCAGCCTGACAGGTTGGCATCCAGCTTGCCGTACACGTGCAGTGCCGTATCATCCTCAATCACTCCGTGCTCGCCTTCTTTAGAAATTCGATTGAGCAGGTCAGATTCCTTCCAGTGTGTTCCAATCGCTGCTTCTTTTCCACTATATATGATTGTTCCGTTCCGATCGATCAAAAACAGCTCCTCTGTATCCGCATCATACAATTGACGGCAAATACTGCGCAGCGGCTCCAGATCAACATCTATAGCCAGTACCCCAAGCGTCTCTGAGGCAGGAATGTTCCGAATCGCCCGATGAAGTGTAAATACCTGCCGCTTTGTGCTGTGCTCCGCATAGGAAACCGCCGAAAAGCCGTACAAATGCTTCATGTGCGAAGGCTGTATGAATAGTCCAGAAGGGCCGTAATGAATAGAACCAGTAAAGGGCTCCAGTCGGAATTCCCGTAGCGGGACTGTACTGGTAATCAACGTGGATTGCCCAGCCTCAAAAGAATGCAAATACACTTGGTCAATGCCCGACGAAGCATTCATCATCGTTTGCAGCGTGGTGTAAATTTCAGCGACGGCCCGGTAATCATCCGGGATTTTGGCCAGATTACGCAGAAAATGAGGATCATTATAGACTCCGATGGACGCGCGATTCAGCCCCTGTAAATAGTTATCCAGATTCGTAATTCCTTGAAAGATAAGCCGTTCATTTTCTTGTGTGGCCTGCTCACGCAAGGATTGCTTGGTGAGAACGAAGGTCATTGTCATCGACAGCAGCAGCGGCAGAGTGACGGCAATGAGCAAAAACCAGATCAGGCGGGAACGAATGCTGTGAAATTTCATGCAGTGAGCTCCTTTCACAATTCAAGTTGAGCCAGAGGTCAATATTTTCCCCCCTAATGGTTCACGATCCTACGTGTTCTCGAGAGCGCTTATTCGACATAATGAATATGTGAATCGCATATCCGTACGGCCCAAGCATCATGCTGCTGAAAGAAAGCCGTAAGGGAGCGTTCCAGACACCAATAGACAACAAAGGGGGGATCGGTTTGAATCGCGCCAAGTCGTCGCAATGGCTCCAGCAATGTATTTTTGTAGGGCCGTCGACGTTATTTTTCGTTATCATTATTGTAATCCCTTTCATGCTCGGAATGTACTATTCTTTTACAGAGTGGAATGGGGTAGCCAATCAGGCAAAGTGGGTCGGGCTGGATAATTTCAGTCACATTTTATGGAATGATGACAAATTTGGGACAGCGTTCTGGTTTACGGTCCGTTTTACGGTGGTAGGAGTGGTGGCTGCGAATATTTTTGGCTTTCTACTGGCGTATTTTCTAACCAAACCGCTGAAAACAAAAAATGTACTCAGGACCATCTTTTTTATGCCTAATGTGATCGGAGGTCTGTTGCTGGGCTTTATCTGGCAGTTTATTTTCGTCAAGGGATTTGCAGCAATCGGAGAGAGCACGAACTGGTCCTTCTTCAACCTGTCCTGGTTGGGAGATGAGATCACGGCCTTCTGGGGCATTGTCATCGTGTTTATCTGGCAAACTGCCGGGTATTTGATGGTTATTTATATCTCTTCCCTGACCAATGTGCCCCGCGATATGCTGGAAGCAGCTGAAATTGACGGAGCAAGCCGGATGCAAATTTTGCGGTCGATTATACTTCCTTTGATCATGCCTGCCGTTACGGTTTGTCTTTTCCTGGCGATATCATGGTCATTCAAAATGTTCGATCTCAATTTGTCACTGACCAAAGGCGGTCCCTTCGGGTCCACAGAGTCGGTTGCACTCAATATTTACAATGAAGCGTTTGTGAATAATCGTTATGGGCTGGGAACAGCTAAAGCACTCATTTTCTTTATCATTGTTGCTCTGGTTACGAGCCTTCAGGTACGACTGACGAAAAGTCGGGAGGTGGAAGCGTAAATGGAAACAAGCAAGCGCTACCGCTTTGGAACATGGGCGACCGAGATGGTGATGATCCTCGTCGCATTGTTATTCCTCGTCCCGTTTTACTTTTTATTCGTGAATTCGGTCAAAAGCTTTGGTGACCTGCTCACCGATTCTGCGGCCTGGCCACAAACCTTTGTATGGAGCAACTACGCTAGAGCGTGGAGCATCACGCGTTTTCCCGAAGCTTTATGGAATTCACTCGTGGTTACGGTAATTAGTAATCTGCTGCTCGTACTGATCAGCTCAATGGCTGCTTACCGAATGGTCCGGCGTCCGACGCGTTATAATCGGGTGTTGTTCAGCCTGTTCGTAGCTGCCATGGTCATTCCTTTTCAATCGGTGATGATTCCTTTGGTCAAGGTTGTAAGTACACTGGATTTAATGAACAGTATAAGTGGTCTGGTAATCTGTTATCTGGGATTCGGAGCTCCAATGTCGATCTTTCTCTTTCATGGATTCGTCAAAGGTGTGCCAGTCGAGGTGGAAGAAGCAGCTACGGTGGACGGCTGTACGCCTTACGGAGTGTTTTTCCGAATTGTGTATCCGTTGATGCTACCGATGATGGTAACTGTTATTATTTTAAATACGCTCTGGATTTGGAATGATTATCTCCTGCCTTCTCTGGTACTGCAAAAGGCTGAACTGCGCACGATTCCGATTGCTACCTATGCCTTTTTTGGACAATACACGAAGCAGTGGGATTTGGCTTTGCCTGCTCTGGTGCTGGGCATCTTGCCTGTCATTGTATTCTTTCTGGCCATGCAAAAATATATTATACAAGGTATTATGGCTGGTTCGGTCAAAGGTTGAGTGTGGGATGAGCTGAAAATGTACACGGTGGCCACTCCGCAAACGGATGGTGCTTACCATCGCTGTTGCCTCCAGATTCCCCTGAATAAACGAATAAAGGTGGGAATCTAGAGACAAAGGCGAGCGCTATCGCTTGTTCAGCACCATTCCGTTTTCCGTTTACTCCGTTTCCACATGAATTTTTCGAGTTCATCTGATATGAATTTAGAATAGAAAGGAACATGAAAATGAAAACGCATACTTTTAAAAAGAAAGCTCAAGCACTCATCTTGCTCCTCGCGGCCTTTGCTCTGGTTTTGGCAGGTTGTAACAGCAGTGGCGGACAAAACGCAGGCAAAGAGGAAGTGAAGGAAAAAACAATTCACATTTTTCAGTTTAAGGTAGAGATTGCAGAAGCGCTGAATCGCATGAAGGCAGAATATGAAGCGTCTCATCCAGGCATCAAGCTCGATATTCAGACCGTGGGCGGGGGCAGTGACTATGGTGCGGCGTTAAAGGCGAAGTTCGCCTCCGGGGAGCAACCGGATATTTTTAACGTAGGAGGTTACCGTGAGCTGGATACGTGGCTGGAATATTTGGAGGACCTGTCTGACCAGCCTTGGGTTGGCGATGTGGTGGATGTCGCCAAAGAGCCGATGACCAAAGACGGCAAGCTGTATGGCCAGCCGATGAATCTGGAGGGTTACGGCTTTATTTATAACAAGGATTTGTTCAAGAAGGCGGGGATTACGGAGACCCCTAAAACATTGTCCGAACTGGAGGGAGCTGCGCAAAAGCTCCAAGCTGCAGGGATTACTCCATTTTCTAATGGATATCAGGAGTTTTGGGTGTTAGGCAATCATTTGCTGAACGTGGCATTTGCCAATCAGCCGGACCCTTCGGCCTTCGTCAAAGGACTAAATGATGGAACAGCAAAGATTCCGGGCAACGCTGTATTCGCCGAGTGGGTTAAACTGTTCGATCTGACACTGAAGTATGGCAATTCGAAGCCACTCACGACCGATTACAACACGCAGGTAACGAATTTCGCCACTGGAAAGGCTGCCATGATGCAGCAAGGGAACTGGACTCAGGTCCAAATTGATGGTATTAATCCGAAGCTGAATTTGGGGATTTTGCCTATGCCGATTGGTGAAGACGCAACAGCCGGAGATAAGCTGTTTGTAGGTGTCGCTAACAACTGGGTGGTTAATAAAAATTCGACTGTCAAACCCGAGGCGAAGGAGTTCTTAAACTGGATGGTGACATCCGAGCAGGGGAAAAAGTATATCACCAAGGAATTCAAGTTTATTCCAGCATTCAAGAGCATCGAAGGAGCAGAGGCTGATATGGGCCAATTGGGTGCGGAAGTGGTGAAATACAGTAAGGAAAACAAACTGTTGGGCTGGTTCTTTAGCCGCTATCCTGAAGGAGCACAGCAAGAATTCGGAAGTCAGATGCAAGCTTATGTGGCAGGTAAATCGGATGCTGGGAAGCTATTCGAGGATTTCCAGAGAACATGGGATAATTTGAAGACCAAATAATGAACAAAAGCACGCGATAAAGCCTTCATATTTCAGGGAGATTACGTGATCCTGAAATATGAAGGCTTTTCTGTAAACAAAATTATAAATGGTAATGGAGCAGAGCGATATCCCCGCGGCGTTCTATTTCTTTGAGCTTAAACGTGCTTGGTAGCGTTCCTTCTGGAAATAACGGTATTCCTTGTCCAAGCACCTTGGGAATGATCGCAATGATAGCCTTCTCCAGCAGTCCAGCTTGTAAGAAGGCCCGGACTAACTGGCCTCCACCGACTAGCCATACCGCACCTTCCGATTGTTCTTGTAGACGTGGAACCAGTTCAGTCAGAGCTTCGTCCGTAAATGTAACATGTGGCGCTTGCTGTTGCTCCGTTAATGCTCGTGTGAGCACATAGCATGGCTTGCCAGCATAAGGGAAATCATCTGAGAGCTTCAACACTTCCTCATACGTCAGCCTGCCCATCAGCACTGTACCTACGGTGTCGTAAAAGTCGGCATATCCATTGTCCCCGCCATCCCCTTTAACATCATACAGCCAGTCCACCGAACCGTCCGGCAAAGCGATATACCCGTCGAGACTCATGGCAATATACAGCACAACTGCGTTTGATTTCAAATCCCCCATAGTTCATTCACTCCTTTCTATTTCCTAATGTTACAATGTATTTATGACATAGTATGTCGTAGTTAAACGGTCATTTTAAATTAATTTTTGAATCGAGGGGTACCTTATGAACGAACGCAGGATTGCTCTTATGAGGATACTGGATTCCCGAAAAAAATATACGGCGCGTGAGCTGGCTGAACGTTTTGGTGTCTCCGTCAGGACGATACAAAGAGATCTCGACTATTTGCAGCAGACCGGGTTACCCCTTTATACCGAAATGGGCCCCCATGGCGGGTATCGGGCACTTCCCAATCGGCTTCTTCCTCCTCTTCATCTTGCCCGCGACGAGGCTCTGGGTCTTTTTCTCATGCTGCAACTGTTGGAGAACATTCCAGATATCCCTTTTGGCTCGGTTCGTGGACATTTATCCGAGCATTATTATGCCGAGCTTCCACAGGATGTGCAGGACAGTATTGATCAATTAAAGGAGTACATTTCTTTTCGTATGCTACCCACTCACGCAGAGTCACCCTACACCTCAATCATTTTGGAGGCTGCGCTGAATAAGCGCCGGGTGAACATGCATTACCGCTCCGCTTCCGGTGAAAAGTGGACTGAAGTATATCCGATTGGACTGTATTTTGATCACGGATATTGGTACATGCCAGCGCATAGCAGAGACCGCATCATTCTGTACCGTTCAGATCGGGTGATTACAATAACGATGCTGGACGAAACCTTGGACAGCCTTCCCACACTTCAGGAATGGTTGGCTTCGGAGGATTCCCGTATAGGAATTCCGTCTAAAATAAAATTTACCGCATTGGGTGCCAGGCTGGCCGGATCAGATGCCCTCTTCCAAAATGTTTCCCATCAGGAAGGGCAGGGTCAGGAATGGCAGGGATATATTCCGGTCGAAGAGTTTAGATATGTGTCCCGACTTTTGCTAAAATACGGGCCAGAGGCCGAGGTCATATATCCGAAAGAACTGCGGATGAGGGTCAAGGAATTGCTGCAAGACAGCCTGAACCCTTATCTGAAGGATGCAAAAGCAGATGATGAAGAAAAAGACAATTAATCCTGTAAATTGATTCTCTTATTTATAGTTAACCACATGAATATTTAAGGTTATTAACTTATGACTTTCCATTTATTTTTGTGATAAAGTTTTGAAAAGAGCCCGTTTTCGTATATGATGAAGAGTAATAATTCAAAAGGCTGGACGGGAGACAGATATGAATCAACCGCTTTATGGAATATGGCTCGGAGATGTGTTTTTTTGCTTTTCTGGTGAGACGTCGGAACCACGTATCGATGCGTGGAGCAGTGTAATCCGCAGGCTGACGCTAAAGGGAGACCTTCGGCCGTTTCGGCAGGCTGCGTTGCGTCTTGCTGAGGTACGGATACCGAACACTGCTCGTGTGGAAACCGCGGGCAGAGGTGGCAAAAGACGTTCCATGCTGGGGCGTACATTGGAGGGTTTGGCGCTGGAACCGCGCGAGACGATGGCACTGTTGACCCGCATGGACGAGAAGGGCTGTGCGGCATCGGGCATTACGCTGGGCGAGGAAATGCAATATTGGCAAAAAGCTGCTTATTTCGCGCTAGAGCTGATGCAGCGGGGCGAAATTGCGCCATCGCTTACAGAGGCGCGTCCATCGGGACCGCGCCGTCGTGGTCCGGAAGCGGCTGTCGGGGTGTGGATTCCTCGACTGTGTCAAGAGGAGGACATACGCCGCTTTTATGAGCTGGCTGCTGCAATGCCGGCTGTTTGTATGGCGGCTCCGGCTGTTTTTGCGGGCAAGGAGCCTGAAACACGTGAGGATGCAGCAGGAATCGTGCTGTACTCCTTCTTGTGTGCGGTCATCCATGCGGAAACGACCGCGGTGCTGGCAGCCTCAGACCGTGAGCTGGGCCGATATCGCGCAGAGTATCGGCGCGGAGGATCGCCGCTGGCAGAGCTGTGGTGGAACAGTCTGCTGACAGGTTCCCGCCCGGTGGCGATTCAGGGAACGCCCGCGGAGATGGAGGAGCTGGTGCTTCAAGCGTCCTCTCTTGAGGGAAGCGCAATGCCTGTCACGGAACGGGAAGACAAAGAGCCTATAGAAGGGCAACTGCGGTTGTGCCTTCGTTTGGAGCCTTCGCTGGAAGAGAGTGTGAAGGAATGGCGCATTACCTTTTGGGCAGAAAGCGATGCTGAGCCGGGGTTGCGACTGCCTGCTCTGGCACTGTGGGCGCATCCTGAACGTGATCTGGTTCGAGGCGGAATTGTATATCGTCAAGTGCAGGCGCAACTGTTAATGAGGCTCGGACAGGCGGCTGAAGCGGCACCTATATTGCAAGAAGCATTGAATCGTCCTTACCCCGAGGGGCTGACACTGGAGCCAGAGTTGTTCTTCCGCTTCCTGACGGAAGCCGTTCCTGCACTACAAAAGAACGGTATCACCGTGCAAATGCCTTCACGCTGGAGCCGGGAGGGCCGAAGACGTGCAGGCTTGCGGCTCAAAATGCGTTCGACAGAGCAGGGTGCCAAGCCAGATGGTGTGATTGCCGATACATCGTCTGTCGGCATTAACCGCATGATTTCGTTTGATGCCGAGGCTGTGCTGGGTGATACGATTTTGACGATGGAGGAACTGGAAAGCATCGTCGCGGCCAATTTGCCGTATGTACGTCTCGGAGGGGAATGGATCGAGGTCGATCCCAAGGAAATCCGTCAGGTGCTGCGCTTTATCAAGCGCGGGGAAAACGGTGAGATGAGCTTGTCCGAATGGATGCATCTAGCTGCAGAAAATGAAAGTGCAGGCGAGGCCTCATGGAAGGGCTTGTCCATCTTTGGCGCGGAATCCGCCGGATTGCTTGCGTCCTTGGCTGAGGGCGGCGTACTCCGTTCGGTAGAGCCACGGCCTGTGCCGGAGACGCTGCATGGCGCATTACGGCCCTATCAAGAGCGCGGCTTTCAATGGCTGGCTGCGATGCGTGGATTGGGCTTTGGCGTCTGCCTTGCGGACGACATGGGACTTGGTAAAACGATTCAAGTCATCACCTGCCTGCTCGACGGTGGCATCGGCGCAGATGATCAACGTCCGGCGTTGATCATCTGTCCGACGTCCTTGCTTGGCAACTGGCAGCGCGAGTTGAAGCGCTTTTCACCGGATTTGTCACTGTATATTCACCATGGCAACCAGCGACTCCACGGCGAGCTGTTTCAGGAAAGTGTACGTGAGTATGATATCGTCCTCACTACCTATCATTTGGCGGGCCGGGACGGCAGCGATTTATCTGCGGTATACTGGTCCTCCATCGTGTTGGATGAGGCGCAATATATAAAAAATGCACGAACAAAGCAAGCACAAAGCGTCATGAAGCTGTCTGCTCCACATCGGATTGCCATGACGGGTACCCCGGTAGAGAATCGGCTGAGCGAGCTGTGGTCTATTTTTCAATTTCTGAATCCAGGTTACCTCGGTACGGCTTCTTCATTCCGCCAGCGTTACAGTCTGGCAGGAGAGGAGCGGGGGTCCGCGTTGCGTGAGCTTCATCGCCTCGTCTCCCCGTTCATGCTGCGTCGTCTCAAAAGCGACCCAGATATACGCAAGGATTTGCCAGAGAAGCTGGAGTTGAAATCCTACTGTGTACTGACACCAGAGCAGGCCGGATTGTATCGGGGCGTGGTGGATCAATTATTGGGAACACTGGATGGGCAGATCGGTATGGCTCGCAAAGGGCTTGTTCTATCTTCGCTGACCAAGTTGAAGCAGATTTGTGACCATCCGGGTCTGATCATTCCGGGCCGGGCTGATAGTGGTAAAACTGAAAACTCGGGCAAAATGGAGCGACTGCTGGAATTGGTAGAGACGATTCGCGAGAACGGCGAATCGGCGCTGATATTCACCCAATATGTGTCGATGGGAGAATTGCTGGTCTCTCGTTTGGCCAAAATCTTCGGGGAAGAGCCGTATTTTCTGCATGGAGGACTGGCGAAAACCAGACGTGATGAAATTGTTCACAACTTCCAGCAGGGAGAAGGACCGAATATATTCGTACTTTCCCTGCGTGCAGGTGGCGTGGGCCTGAACCTGACACGCGCCAGCCATGTCATTCACTATGACCGCTGGTGGAATCCTGCAGTGGAAAACCAGGCGACGGACCGCGTATTCCGTATTGGTCAAAGCCGCAATGTACAAGTGCACAAGCTGATTTGCCAAGGTACACTGGAGGAGCGGATCGACGAGCTGATCGAGAGCAAAAAGGCACTTTCCGAGCAGGTTGTCGGCTCCGGTGAACATTGGCTCACCGAAATGTCTGATGATGAATTGCGCGGTCTGATTGCGCTGCAAAATGATGTATGGATTGAGTGAGCAGAGAAAGGATGAAGGCGATGACGAGGCCGCGAGTGAAGCTAAAAGTAACTGACGGTCAATGGATAGCGGAATTAGACGGATTGGGGTTGGAAGGCGAATCAACGGGTGTACCTTCCACACATGCTGTCCAATGGACTGGCCCAGCGCCTGTACTAAACCCCGAACAGCGGAAGGCATGGCTGGAGCAGCTAAAAGCAGATCCTTTGGATATCTATCGTTTTTTGCAAGGGGAAACCTGTCTATCGCTGGATGAGATCGTTCAGCTAGCAGCTGAGACAGCCACTTCCAGCATGGAGGATGGCGTGGGTGTAGTCGACGATGTGAAGAAAGCTCTTCAAGCCGGTCTGGAAAGCGATCCGCAGACCTGTCTGGAACTGATCGGAATGTCGCGGGAAGAGTTGCTGGAGTACGTATTTAGTGCTTGGGCCGTAGAGTTATCCCATGTGCAGGGGACATCCCCCGCGCTTGAGTCTACCTCACGGCCAGAGGGCGGACGTAGCGGATCGGCAGCGATTAGCGAATGGATTGCAGAGTCTGCGGCAGAAGGAGCATTGCATCGTCCCGGTGCGGGCTTTCACGCGATTGAGATTCGTCTGCCGCAGAAGCTTGCTCCTAAGAAGGAAGCGGATATTACGGCTTTGCTGCCGGGTTTACCCCGTGCGGAAGAGGCATTGAAACTCATACGTGAACGGGTAGCCGAGCGGGCCCGAGCTGCAATCCCGCAAAAACGTCATACTCCGTAACAATTCGGGTATATACTTCCTTTTTCGAGTCTATTCGCCTTCATCAAACAGGATAACGGCTTCGAAGAGTGCCAAAAGTTCAGTTACAATGGGGAAACGGAAAAGTGACGGCAAGTCATGCATCAATTGCAATATTGGAGGAGATACCAGCATGAAACGACATATACAACAGACGCGAGCATCTAAGCGCTGGACCAAAGCGCTCATTCCAGGGCTGATCCTGCCAGGGCTATTACTAGCAGCCTGCCAGCAGGGAGGATCAGGTGGACAGGAAAGCGAGCCGTTGAAGTCATCTACAGCGGTACAGGAGAATGTGCAGCCTTCCACCCAGCCGGATGCGGACAATGGCAGCACTAGCGCTGGACAAGCCTCTGCGGGTACAGAAGGCGGACAAGCCGACCCTGTGATGGCGTTGCGGAGCCAGAGTGCGCTGCAAGCCACGGTTAAGGAAGAGGATGGAACCGCGATCGTCACCAATGCGACTTCGGATACAGTCGTTGTGAACAAAAAGCGCAGCTTGCCTGTAGGCTATGTCCCCGATGATCTGGTGGAGCCGCAGGTACCATTTTCCTTCGAGGGACCGCATGAAAAGCGGCATTTGCGTAAGGAAGCGGCAGAGGCACTGGAGAAGCTGTTCGACGGGGCGGAAAAAGACGGCATTGAGCTGCGTGCGGTATCGGGATACCGTTCCTATAAGCGTCAGGTATCTATTTTCAACAACAATGTAAAGACAAAGGGGCAGGAATATGCCTCTAAAGTTAGCGCTGTACCGGGTACGAGTGAGCATCAGACAGGATTGTCCATTGATGTATCCAGCCCAAGCGTAGGTAATGTGCTGGAGCAATCCTTCGGAGCTTCCAAGGAAGGCGAATGGCTGGAAAAACATGCACCGGAATACGGATTTATTATTCGTTATATGAAGGGTAAGGAAGATGTAACCGGCTATGTGTACGAGCCTTGGCATATCCGTTATGTGGGAATAGACATTGCGGAGGATGTAGCCAAGCAGGGGATGACGCTGGAGGAATATTTCGACGAGAACAATATCAAGCTGTAGCAGTGAAAACCAAGCCGTAATCCTAGGGATTGCGGCTTTTTGTCGTGTTTTTCTTCCAAATTGAACCTTTTCAAGGTAGAATCTCGTATAGTGAACGACGACAGAAGCGCTTTGATTTGTTGCAAACCTCATGACAGAAGCGTACAGGAAGGGAAGGGAATCATCATTTATTATTCATTAACGTATCGCGAATGGTCGGAAGACACTCAAAAGGAACTGCGCAGCCTGACACGGGAATCCGTATCGGGAGATGAGCTGTTTCTACGCAAGCTTGTAGACGCTACGCGTCTCCATGACAAACTATGGTCGCATATCTCGAATGAAAGTGAGGAACATACGGATCATTCCGTCTATGTGACTGAATTTACAGGGGAACGTGCAAAGCCTTACGGTGCCTCCATCACAGACCTCGTGCTTGCCAGTGGGGGAGGTTACACTTCCACATTCAGTGCAATGTACTGGATATGGCATGAACCTGCATTCCGTAGTATGGATCAGCGGGAAGGCTCGGTATTTACTTTGGAGTTGGCCCAACGGTTATTAGATCACTATACAGTACTGGGTGGCAAAACATATGAATTTATATATTCGGTACTGGACCCTCAGCTGAAAAAGGTACATCTGTTTGTGAAGGAGGTCGATCTGTGATGGAGCATTCTTGGGAAAAAATGAAATCCAAGCCCGGCTCTCGTACACGGATGGCGGCCTTTGCCCTGATGTTGGTTGTCCCGGCCGCTCTGACGGGTTGCGGTGACGACGAGTATTATGACTGCGATGAGCTTCCTGTATCGGAACAAACGGCGTGTCGGGATTCAGGCAGCAGCGGGTATTACTATGGTGGATCGACATATTATAGTGGAGGTTCCTCATACCATAGTAGTCGTTCATCTTCCAGTTCTTACCGAAAAAGCTCATCCTCATCTTCCAGCTCACACAGCGGTTTTGGCAGCAGCGGCTCACGCAGCGGCTTTTTCTCTGGGGGTTAAGATGAGCATGCGTAAGATTCGGCAATTGCCTTATGAACATGATGAGCTTTTTAAGGGTGAAATCAGCCGTAGAATTCCGTATCATCGCATGTATGGTAAATCCTATTGCGTGCCGGCCTTAACGGTATATCGGGAAAGCGAGCTGGCAGAGCTTCAGACTGCTTCTGAGGCGGTACATCGTATTTATCGCAAGGTTCAGCAATTCGTCCAGCGCTATATGCCGGATGAATACCTGGTGGAACGGTTGGGGATTCATCCAGGCTTGCTGCGTGCTGCACGAATGGAGGTCGAGCCGGATGGGATAACCCGCCAGGACTGGATTGTGGGGGAAGCGGGTATCAAGTGCATAGAGAATAACACCGATACCCCAACCGGGATTCCCGAGGTGGCTTATCTCGAAGGAAAGCTGCTGGAGGTGCTGAGTAGGGATGGAATATCGGCGGATGACAATGCATTACATGGACCCTCATCTGGAATGGACGAGGCGATTCAGTCTGCCTTGACGGAGTTCATTCATTTTTATAGCAATAAGGGATTAGGAACAAAGGTGTATTTCACTTGCTATGACTGGCACATCGAGGATCAGACGAACACCAAATATATTATGCATTTATGTGAACAAGCCGGGTTTGAAGTGGTTTATGCGCCTTTGGAAGAACTGGAGATTATCCCGAATGAAGGATTGTATCACCGGGGAGAGCAGATCCACATTCTCTATCGCCTGTATCCGCTGGAATATCTAATTGATGACCGGGAGGAGGATACGGGGCTTGAGGTGGGGCAGGCGCTAATGGATATGGTGGCAGACGGGAAAATAGGATTAATCAACCCGCCACAGCATATCATTACCCAGAGCAAAGGGTTCACCGCAACCGTGTGGTCGCTATATGAGCGCAATGAGCAGACACCAGAGTTCTGCGGTTTTCGCTTGTTTGACGATCGCGAGCTGGAGGTGATACGAACCTACCTGCTGCCTACGTATTTTGAACCCTCGGTGTTTATGCAAAATAAAGAGCCTTATGTGGCCAAAGGTATATGGGGTCGGGAGGGTAAAGGGACGCACTTGATTGAACATCCTCAATCCGAGGAGATGCTGAAAGGCGCCTTGGGAGAGGTTGAACCTGCGCAGACTGACAACCCTGATCTGCTTCACCAAGCTGATGGTCCACGAACGCCTGAGCAGGAGGAAGCCGCACATATTGCCGCTTATTACGAGGGACAGCCTAAGATTTATCAGCGGCTGTGGCCGATGCAGAGCGCAGAGGTACAGACCGAGGAAGGGCTATTTCACGGCTATGTGCTGACAGGTATATTCGTGATCGGGGGGCGTTTTGCGGGTGTCCTGCCGCGAATCGGTGAAAAGGTAACAGGTGATATGGCCTATTATTGCGCCGCCGCCGTTGCCACCGTACCTCCTAATCCGCCCGTTATATAAGCTGAATTAAAACAATGTACAATATTCGAACATATCTGTTATTTTCACAAGTGAGGATTTTGCAAAATCCTGAGGTATCATAAGGAGGAAGAAAATTGGACTCTCATATCAGTTTGGGCAACGCATTGGGCAATGTAGGTATCGGCCTGCTTATCCTGTTTGCCATCTTAATCGTAGGTTATTTTGTGTTCAGCTTGCTGACACGTTATAACGATAATCAAGAAATCGCACGTGGCAATGAGGCGGCAGGCATCTATATGGGTGCAAAGCTGCTAGGTCTGTGTATCATCGTGGGAATGGTGTCGTACAGCAGTCATTCATGGCTAGATATGCTGACCTGGTCGGCTGTGGGCATTGTAGTGCTGTGTCTGGTCTATGTGATTTTTGATCTGGTGACGCCGCGTACCAAAGTGTGTGAGGAAATTGCCAACGGCAATGTGGCTCTGGCACAGCTGCTGCGCTCGGTCATCGTCGGGGTGTCTTTTGTGGTAGGTACATTTTTGATGTAGTCGATATAGAAAAGGAATACCAAGGATCTGCAACACCGGACAACGGAGCTGCAGATCCTTTTTTATGGAACATTGTATTCACTGCCCGGCATCAGACTGTTGAATTCAAGGTTGTGACGCTCACTTCCTGTGGGGACTATTCTACAAAGCAACGGGTGATACTGCATAGCAAAAAGGAATTTGCTACAGAGTTCAAACCAAATAGAAGAGAAGGGAATTCTGAACATATGAGTACCTCTACCTCCCCAACCAAACAAGTTCGGATGGGTATCATTGGCCTGGGTCTGATCGCTGAATATCACATGAGATCACTGCACACCATCTCGGGGGTATCTATTGTGGCCGTTAGTGATGTGAATCCCAATCGCCTTCAAGCCATCGGAGAACAATTGCAACTACCTGCTTCCAAGCGGTACGCCCATTATGAAGCATTAATCCGTGACCCAGAGGTAGATGCGATTCTGTCGCTGACACCCAATGATGTGCATTTTGACATTATTCGTATTGCGCTGGAAGAACACAAAGCTGTACTGGCAGAAAAACCATTGACTCTCACATGGGAAGAAGCGGATCAGTTGAAAAAGCTATATACAGCGAATCCGGTGCCTTTGCTGGTTCACTATAAGCATCGCTACGGGGCGGCCTTCCAATATACCAAGCAACTGCTGGATGAGCAAAAGCTGGGTAAAATCTATAACATTCAATTTCGTTATCTAATGGATGCATTTGCGCCATATCGTCAGCATCCGTATACATGGCGTCACAATTTAGCCAAGGCTGGTTCTGGAGTAGTGGGGGATACAGCCTCACATATCATTGATCTGGCCCGTTTTTTGGTGGGTGAATTTAAAAGTGTCGCAGCGCTGTTACATACCATTACACCTGAGCGGTTCGATCCGATCACGGGTCTGCCTGTAAAAGTAGATGTGGAAGATCTTGCTGCCTTTCATGGCATCGTAGGCGACAATACCGTGGGAACCTTTATCACTCATAAAAATGCCATCGGCATACGGCACGATATCGAAGTCGATATCTATGGAGAACTTGGCACACTGCACGCCAGCCTCAATAACCCGGAAAGTATCCGCATCGTGCTGCGTGACCTGGAACACCCGGGTGCCGAATACGAGACTTGGGCTGTCCCTATAATCTATAATCATACGGCTTATGAAGATTTTGTTGAGCTGGCAAGGGGAAAGTCTGTGGATCGTGCTCCCTTATTCGAGGACGGCTACAAAAATCAGTGGGTACTTGAGAAAATACTGCAATCATGGAAAGAGAATGGACGTTTAGTAGAAATGTAGGGGATGTGAGGGGAGTCGCTGAAATTCCAGCAATGACAAAGAGTATAAACATGCTGTGACCCGCAAGAGGGTTCCTTTGAAGAGCAGCCATCTTGCGGTTTAGCAATTCAATATATTCTGTAAATTCATCATTTTGGCATCGCCACGCTTATATCACTTCAAAATAAGCCTGCCTCAATCTTTTCAATAATGGTCAGCAAGAAGGATTCAGCTAAGCTGTTTTTCAAAATAGCTTGCTTGGCTTCCTCCAGTGTAAACCAACGTGCTTGATCTACCTCCGTACTAAGAACATCCAACTGATCGTCATTCACAATGGATACAAAATTCAGCATCAGTGTATTGCTTCGTTCAAAATACTCACTGCGCATATATTGATACTCATCGACTTGTAATCCTACTTCTTCCTTAACTTCACGCACCAATGTCTGCTCGGCGGATTCACCCTTGCTCACATAACCTGCCAATAAAATGAAGCCCTGAATATTGTACTGCTGTATGAGCAGCACCTTATTTCTCTGACTATTCAATACAGCGGTACTGATCGCAGTGCTGAATATCGGGAAACGAAAGACCTGGCATGTATGACAAAAGGGGATAGGGCCCTCGCCTTCACACTCCTTCACCATCAATTTTGTTCCGCATTCATAGCAATATTTCATGTAAGCGCCACCCTTGTATCACATTTTTAAAATTGTAAATGTTGCTTTTAATGCCGTGTTTGTACTGCAATACTCATCATCTTAATTCTACGATCACTGTTCTGTCTACGGACGCTTTATTTCTTCTCTTGGTCTTTATCCCTTTTCTTGCTGCGTTTTTGCCCGTCTAGCCCCAATCAGCCGCCAGCCTGTTAACAATGCCGCCACAAGACAGATGGACGCGGACGTCATAAAGACTACATGCATGCCTGCCAGAAAAATTTCTGGATGACCCGGGACCAAGCCGGTGACCCGATAACCAGCCTCTTTACTCATAATATAAAAGAGGATCGATGTGGCCAAAGTGATCCCCACAACCATACCGACGTTGCGAACCAGCGAATTGACACTCCCGGCTGAGCCGAGCTGTGTGCGGGGTACCGTGGACATAATCAGCGAGTTGTTCGGCGATTGGAATAAACCACTGCCAATGCCCAGCATGGCAATCCAAAGACCCACGAGCGGGATGGAGCTGCCTGCATGCAGTTGGGCCAATCCAATCTGGGCAATAACCATAACGACTAGCCCGGCGAATGTAAGCAGTTCAGATCCGATTTTATCGGAAAGCGCACCGCTGAGAGGGGCCACAATAACCATCGAGATGGGGAGCAGCATCAGCAGGAACCCGGCATGAAAAGGCGACAAGTTCAGCATATTCTGCGCATAGAAAGGCGAAATGATGTTAAAGCAAAAATTAGCGACGAACACCAGAAAAGCACACAAAATACTGAGCGAAAATAACGGATTTTTGAATAGTGCGAGCTGTAACAGCGGCCCTGGACGACGAAGTTCCAACCTAATGAACATGGCAAAAGCAACTACAGCCACCACCAGCGAAGCAACGATACGTTTGTCTCCATACCCGACCTGCTGTCCCAGCAACAATCCGACGAACAAAGTGAGAATAAAAATAGCAAACACCAAGCTACCGGGAACGTCAATTTTATCTTTCACCTTGATCAGATCCTTCGGCAAAAGCTTCCAGCCAAGAAAGACAGCGACCAGTCCTACCGGTACATTGACCCAGAAAATATACTGCCAGCCCAGCGACGAGACAATAATACCGCCCAAGCTTGGCCCGGCGATACTACCCAGAGAAACGAAGGTTCCAATGAGGCCAAGCGCTTTGCCCCGTTCATTGGACGGGAAGATATCTGTCACAATCCCCTGGCTGTTCGCCATGGTCATGGACGCTCCAAACGCCTGAATAATACGGGAAATCAGCAGCATAGAGAGCGAAGAGCTAAGACCGCACAATAGGGAGCCAAGAATGAATACGATTGTGCCGATTTTGAATATTTTGATTTTACCAACGATATCTCCAAGCTTGCCAAAAAATAAGATAGCGGTACATATCGCCATTAAATAGGCGGTTGTCACCCATTCAATCTGTGCCACGGGTAAATGTAACGTGCGAGACAACACAGGAAGAGCGATATTGACGATGCTTCCATCCAATGTGGACATAAATGTAAACAGATTCAAAACAATTAAAATCAGCCAACGTTTCTTCTGGACGTCGATATTCTCTTGATAGGTTGTAGCCGTTATAGCAGTTGAACTCATCATTACACCTCGTTATCGTTAACAATTTCTATTTAGTTGCACGCGCAACTAAATGAACGGTTCTAGTGTACAGCAAATTAGTTGCGTGTGCAACAATATTGTTGTAAACTTTGCTTTGGTCCCAACTGGGGATGTGTCATTTTTAAGCCAATGAGGTGTATTTGATGAGAAAAAAACAACCGATTGGAAAGCTAATTTCCCACCTGTACCGTCGTAATCAAAAAATATTGTCCAAAAAACTGACTCCTTACGGAATCGGCAGTGGAGGACAACACAGCTTTTTAAAGCTCATTTTGCAGCGGCCGGGCATTACACAAGAGCAGTTGACGAATGAACTTAAATTTGACAAGGCAACCACGGCACGCTCTGTGAAACAATTGGAGGAATCAGGCTACATTGAACGGAAAACAGACCCAAATGACCGCCGTTCCCATCTTTTGTCTCCTACGGCCAAGGCGCTAGAATTTTCCCCTGTCCTACAAGGAATATTGGACGAGTCCAATGTCAGCCTTGTCTACAATCTATCCGAAGAGGAAGAGGAGCTTCTTATCGATTTACTGCAAAAAATTAGTATAGACCCTGACGAATAAACAAATCAGGAGTTAGCCAGAGGATCGTGGCAGGTAAAAGAAAAAGCAGCCCTCACAGAGGATACTCTGTGAGAACTGCTTAATGCCACGTCATTCAGTCCAAGCCAATTCCTTTGAACGCATTTAAGACTAATTGTCGCACATAGGAATCGTCTAATGGATAACCGGTTACCAACAATCGATAAAAAACTGGGCCATAAATGAGATCGATACATAATTCAATATCGAGATTTTCCTTCAATTCTCCGCGCTCTATTCCGCGCTCAATAAGAAGCCTAGCCTCAAGTCGCCGAGGGTGGAAATATCGGGTCCGGTATGCCTCTGACAATCCTGAATCAAGTTGCCCTTCGCCTATTAACTCTGTAATGATTTTACCCTCTCGGCTTATTAAGAACCGCACTAAATTCGTGGCATGAATGAGAATGTCATCTAATACACAACCCGTGTCGGGCACGGGCAATCTTGCTATGGTGGCTGACAGGAAACCATCCATTACTACTGCAGCTTTGTTAGGCCACCATTTATAAATGGTGGCTTTGCTAACTTTCGCTCGCTCAGCAATTTTTTCTACCGTCACCGCCCCAAAGCCTTGCTCCAACAGTAGATCATAGGAAGCGTTAAGGATAGATTTTTGCGTCTCGACATTACGTGGACGTCCTCTTTTGCTCTGCACTGGAATGCTCACCTTCTTAACGGATATAAGTAAACGCGAAAAATAAACTATACGTTCAGTATATCAAATATTATGTGAAATAAAAAAGTTGATTTCGCCTATTTACAAAACGAAACGTTCAGTATATTATTTGATTATCGAATTAATGAACTATACGTTTAGTATTTAAATTAATGAGGAGGATTATCATGCAAAGAGAACAACAAGCCTTAGAAAGTAACCGTATCTCAAATTGGATGATGTTTTTGTTGGCAGCCGCATGCGGCCTTATTGTTGCCAACCTGTACTATGCTCAAACCCTTGTAGGACCTATTCACATTGCTATGGGTCTTTCTTCTACAGCAGCGGGCTTCATTGTCACCTTGACTCAAATCGGTTATGTGGTGGGATTGCTATTTATCGTACCGCTCAGCGACATTATTGAAAATCGACGGCTCATGGTCATATCGCTAATCATCACAGTCTGTGCATTGGTTGTTGCCGCTTTTGCCACCAATGCCCCGTTGTTCCTGACCGCATCCTTATTCATTGGAATTGGATCTGTGGTAGCCCAAATACTGGTGCCGTACGCCACCTATTTAGCATCCGAAGAGCAGCGCGGCCGCGTTGTTGGGAATGTCATGAGCGGACTCTTGCTAGGCATTATGTTCGCACGGCCAGTAGCAAGCTTTATCACCAGCATCTGGGGATGGCAAGCCGTATTTATTTTGTCAGCCATTGTCTTGACGCTGTTGACGATTCTGCTCTCGCGAGCTCTTCCAGAGCGCAAGCCTGTGCCTACGGTATCTTACAGTAAATTGATTTTCTCGTTAGGCACTCTTTTAAAACAAACGCCTGCATTGCGTCGCCGTGCCCTCTATCAAGCCTGCCTATTTGGGGCCTTCAGCCTATTTTGGACTGTTGTTCCTTTACGATTGGCGGATGATTTCGGAATGTCTCAACAAGGGATTGCATTGTTTGCTTTGGTAGGCGTAGGCGGTGCAGTAGCTGCTCCGATTGCCGGGAGATTGGCTGATAAAGGCTGGAGCAAAGGTTTAACCGGGTTAGCTATGATCATTGCAGCCTTGTCTTTTTTGCTCATCTATCTTTTTCAAAGTCATTCGACCGTTGCGCTCGTACTTCTCTTTATTTCAGCGATTACACTGGATATGGCTGTATCGGGAAACCTTGTACTTGGACAGCGTGTGATTTACTCCTTGGGAAGTGAAGCGAGAGGGCGTTTGAACGGATTATTCATGTCTATTTTTTTCATAGGCGGAGCGATTGGATCATCATTAGGGGGTTGGTCGTATGCGTTAGGAGGTTGGAATTTCAGTTCTCTGATTGGAGTCGTCCTGCCTGTGCTGGCTTTGCTGTACTTTTTCACTGAGAAAGAAACGAGTGGAGACGTGCGAAAGAAACAAACCACCTGATAGAGGTCAGCTTTAAGCTATGCCGTACGCAAAAACATAATGATTAAAATGGCTGTTCCCAAGAGAAAACAAAGGGGCGAGTAGAGCGCAGTGTCCCACTTTGCAAAAACAGTTCCTTTTTTTCTCTTGAAGAACCCTACCCATTTGAAATCTCCTATAGAACGTAAAATAAATATGCACGATAACAAACCTGCACCGTAGGAATGAAAGGAACTGAAAAACAGGAATTGTGTAACTCCACCTAGTTCTAGTACGAACCAAGCGGCTAAAGCTAGTAGAATAGCTACAATTGATGTCCCTATCTTGGAGGGCTCAAAGAGCAAAGCTGTTCCTGTGCTTGGGATCGCTGCCTTTGCACCTTTTTGTCCGCCGAATACCCAATATAGATGCATGCCGCTCAGTACCCATAGAATTCCGCCAACTGCCCATGTAAGTAACTCCAACATGTGGCACCCTCCTTAATTGAATTCATTCGAAATCCACTCTGTCCAAATCATGTGAATATGCCGTTGAATGGCTTCGTCACTTAATGTCTCTTGCTTGTGACGCTCATACCAGCCTAAGTAGTAATGGTACAACATCCATGATCTCTGAAAGGCTTTCTCTGGTTGCATTCCCTTCTGTATTAAAAGCTGCTTCATAAACTCCATTCTCATCTGTTCGACTTCATTGAGTAGGGAATGGTAACTATCATCCTTCAATGACAGTTTTCGCAGATAAAACAGAAAATCTCCTCGTTTCGTCTTTCCGAACATCTGGGTTAACAACTCTCTGATCCGCTCATCTGCGGCAGCATGGATGATGGACGCTGCAATAATCTGTTGTGTCGTCTGTTCCTTCCATGTCTCCACAATCTGTCTAATGTAGCTGCTGCGATTGTTAAAATACCAATAAAAACTACTCTTACTGCACCCTAAAGCAACGGCCATTTTCTCAACTACGAGTTGATCAATCCCACCCTGTTCAAAACGTTCGATTCCTTTCTGAATCCATTGTTCTTCTGTGACAATAATTTTAGGCATCTCTCCCTCTCCCTTTCTGTACGGTATCGTCTAGATAAGTATATATTATAGTGTTTTTAGAGCTGTGTAAATATGGGCACATGAGCTCCCTTAGCTAGCTGATGCATAGGAGGCATGAAATTACATAATCGCCCACTTGAAATACCTGCGAATTTGATCTATAATGCTGTAGCATATAGTGATATTCAAGGCATTGACCAAAGACATGATTTCCTTGAAGGGCCGTTCAGAGAGAAAAGACGAGGCTGAGAGCTTTTCCGGCAACCGCATGTGAAGTTACCCCTTTGTAGCCGTGACGTTGAACATGTAGCTGTGCAATCTGGCAGTAACATTAGTAAGCGCCTACCGCTTTATCCCCGTTAACGGATACCAATGGAGGGTCACGCATGTCGTGCATGAAGCATGTTCCGATGAACATGAATGTACGCACAGGAGCGGGCCGAACTAGGGTGGAACCACGAGCTGAACGCACTCGTCCCTTGAGGGAGAGAGGCGTTTTTTTGCGTTCAATTTTGATATAGCACACAATTTGAAATGGAGGCTTTAATCGTGAGTATTCAAGTGAAATTGCCGGATGGAGCCGTACGCGAGTACGAGCAGGGCGTAACGATCGCCGACGTGGCGGGTTCGATCAGCTCCGGGCTGAAAAAGAACGCAGTAGCAGGTAAAGTGAACGGGAAGGCTGTAGATCTGAACACCGTTTTGGATCAGAACGTTGACCTTGAAATTATTACGCTGGACGGTGCAGACGGTCTGGAAATTTATCGCCACAGTACAGCGCATTTGCTCGCTCAGGCACTCAAACGCATTTACGGTGAGAAAAACGTGAAGCTGGGTATCGGTCCGGTCATCGACAGCGGCTTCTACTATGACATTGATATCGAAAACCCATTGTCCGTTGACGACTTGGCCAAGATTGAGAAGGAAATGACGAAGATCGCACAGGAAAATCTGCCGATTACACGTCGTGTGGTTAGCCGTGAGGAAGCCACTCGTATTTTTGGAGAGTTGGAAGATCCACTGAAGCTGGAACTGATTCGTGATTTGCCGGAAGAAGCGGAAATTACAATCTATGATCAAGGCGAATTTTTTGACCTGTGTCGTGGCCCGCATTTGCCATCTACTGGCCGCATCAAAGCTTTTAAACTGTTGAGTGTAGCGGGCGCATACTGGAGAGGCGATTCCAACAACAAGATGCTGCAACGTATCTACGGAACAGCATTCCCGAAAAAAGCACAACTGGATGAGCACCTGCATTTGCTGGAAGAAGCGAAAAAACGCGACCATCGCAAGCTGGGTAAAGAGCTGGAACTGTTCATGTTCTCCGAAGAAGCACCGGGCATGCCGTTCTACCTGCCTAAAGGTATGGTTGTCCGCACTGCATTGGAAGATTACTCCCGTGACATTCAACGTCTGCATGGCTATGAGGAAGTACGTACACCGCTGATGATGAACAATCGTCTGTGGGAACAATCGGGACACTATGAGCATTACAAGGAAAATATGTACTTCTCCGAAGTGGATGAAACTACATTTGCTCTGAAACCGATGAACTGCCCAGGGCATATGCTTGTGTTTAAAAATGAGCTTCACTCTTACCGCGATCTGCCAATTCGTATAGCCGAATTTGGACAAGTGCATCGCCATGAGCTGTCCGGCGCGTTGAACGGTATGATGCGTGTTCGTACATTTTGTCAGGATGATGCGCATATTTTCGTCACACCAGGTCAGATTGAACAAGAAATTACAGACGTAATTAAGCTGATTAACGAAATGTATAGTGTGTTTGGCTTTGACTTCACAGTGGAATTGTCCACACGTCCAGATGACTTTATGGGCGAGCCAGTACTGTGGGATCAAGCGGAACAAGCTCTGCAAAACGTGCTGGATCACCTGGGCATCAACTACCGTATTAATGCGGGAGATGGAGCATTTTACGGTCCAAAAATTGACTTCCACATTCTCGATGCGCTCAAACGTAGCTGGCAGTGCGGAACGATCCAATTGGACTTCCAAATGCCTGAAAAATTCGACCTCACTTATGTGGGCGAGGACAACCAGAAGCACCGTCCAGTCGTTATTCACCGTGCTATCTACGGTTCGATTGACCGCTTCATGGGCATCCTCACTGAGCATTTTACAGGTGCATTCCCATTGTGGTTGGCTCCTGTTCATGCGAAGCTGCTGCCAGTATCCGAGAACTATATCGAGACTGCTAATGAGATACAGGATGTGTTGCTGAAAGCAGGTCTGCGCGTCGAAGTGGATACTCGCAATGAGAAGCTTGGTTATAAAATCCGCGAGGCGCAATTGGAGAAGGTTCCATATATGTTCGTTATCGGGGAAAATGAAAAAACAACCGGTACTGTAGCGGTTCGTAAACGCGGCGAAGGCGATCTGGGATCACTCAGTATTGCGGACATCGTAGAGAAAATCAGCACAGAGATTCGCGAGAAGCAGTAATATTTGATCGAAAAAATGTGTAAAAGAGCCATCAAAACCATGATGAACGTGGTTTTGATGGCTCTTTATTTATACCTAATACATAAGAATCCAGCGTAAGAATGAACCATAGTTGTTGCAGCCTCGACTGAATTCTTAAGTTATCTTGTGCACAAAAACTTAGCAGGTCTGTGGCCGTGAAGTGGCGTGATCTGCAGGGAGGGAGAGTGTCTTCAAGGACGACTCTTCGGATTGTTTCGCCGGGGATTCTTCCGCATCCTGTTCCTCGCTAAGCGATAAAATTTCGCCGCGCAACTTCAGCATTTTCTGATCCAGCTCGTAGGTTGCACGTGCGGCTTCGGTCAATCCATTAACGACATGTTCAGGCACTTTCTTATCGAACTTATAGTACAAAATATGCTCCATACTGGCCCAGAAATCCATAGCCAATGTGCGCAATTGAATTTCAACCTTGATCCAGCGTGTGCCCTCAAACAGGATCAGCGGAATTTCCACAATGACATGTAGGCTCTGATAGCCGTTGGGCTTAGGATGGGCTATATAGTCCTTGACCTCCAGAATACGAATGTCTTCCCGTGTGTGAAGATGATCCATCAGACGATAAATATCTTTCACAAAAGCGCATACCACGCGCATTCCCGCGATATCATGAATTTCACGCAATATATTGTCCAAGGTCACTTCATGCCCTTTGCGCCGAACCTTTTCCACGATGCTGTGGGGCTCTTTGATCCGGGTTTTAATATGCTCAATCGGGCTAAAACCGTCTAACAGCTTCCATTCCGTCTGAATCAGCTTAATTTTATTCTTTAATTCCTCCAGAGCCAGCTGATAAAGGACGGGAATCTTTCTCCACTCCTCTAGTTGCTTGGCGTTAACACTGTTTTGATCCAGCTGTAGCTGAAATTCCTGCAAGGGTAATGGGACAGCATTCAGGTGCTTCCAATCCGGTTCATTCACAGAGCATTCTCCTAAATGAGGCTTATGATGTCCTCGATCTTTTTCGTAAAAATGCATTATCGTATACATTGTACACTATGTCAAAACCTACAGGCAAAGGAGAGACGGTCAAAGAAAAAAGAAATACGATAAGAATTATGGTGGTAAAACCGAGTAATCCGATGTATAATTACAAAAATGCTGATTTGAAGCATTTAATTCTTTCTTAAAAAATCACAAATGTAGAGTATCCATCATTAGATTAAAAATATAAATTACAGAAAAGAGGAAAAGAAAAATGGCAAAAGTAGAAAGTTTTCAATTAGATCACACGATTGTAAAGGCTCCTTATGTAAGAGCAGCGGGAGTAGAGCATGACGAAAAAGGAAGCACAGTTCAAAAGTATGACTTGAGATTTTTACAACCTAATGAAGACGCACTTCCGACAGCAGCTGTACATACGCTGGAGCACTTATTAGCGACGTACCTGAGAGATGAAATCAAAGGAATTATTGATATCTCTCCTATGGGATGCAGAACGGGGTTCTACTTGATTTTGTGGAATGAACATGAGCCTGAGGAAATTGCACTCGCTTTGGAAAAAACCTTGAAAAGAATTCTGGAGACGACAGAGGTTCCGGCTGTTACTGCTTTGGAATGCGGGAACTACAAGGACCACTCTCTTTTTTCAGCGCAGGAATATGTGAAGATTGTATTAGAGGCGGGTATTAGCCGCGATCCTTTCGAAAGAGTATTTTAAAATTTATGATTTCGATTGACCTATCTCATCAGACAGCGGTAGTGACAGGCGGCAAGTCAGGCATAGGCAAGGGAATTGTAGAGCTTTTCATTAAAAGCGGAGCTAAAGTGATTTCTGCTGATATTTCTTATGAAGAGCCGTATAGAGTGGTTAATCCACAGTTGGTTGAAACGCAATTGGACATATCCAAACCGGATGATATCGAAAGATGGTGCGATCTACTAATCAGCGAAGCGGGAGTTCCTGATATATTGGTGAACTGCGCTGGTACTTCTACGATGGATTATGTCATTGATAGTGAGTTGGCTGATTGGGAGAAAGTATTTTCGATCAATTCAACTGGATTATATGTAACGTCCAAACGGTTTGCCAAAGAAATGGTGGCCGCTCGTAAATCAGGACGAATTATTCAAATTGCTTCGCAGGCTGGAAAAAATGGATATCGGGCGATGGGCGGATATTGTGCTTCCAAACATGCGGTTCTCGGCTTGACCAAGGTAATGGCCATTGAGCTTGCCCAGCAAAATATTTTGGTAAATGCGGTCTGCCCCGGCATTGTAGAAACGCCGATGAAGCATCGTGAACGGATTGAAGGGGGCGTCATTCGCGGAATGACCGCTCAAGAAATATACGAAGAAGATTGTTCACAGGTACCTTTGGGGAGAACGGCTGAGGTGGAGGATGTCGCCAATGTGGTGCTGTTTCTGGCCAGTCCGCTCTCTGCATATATGACAGGACAAGCGATTAATGTTACAGGTGGAATGACGATGCACTAGCATACATGATCTGGGGGAAAACAACATGAAGAAATCGTTCGTTTTACTATTAGGGATTAGTTTATTATTGGTTGCCGCAGGATGCGGTAATAAAAGTTCAGACAGCAATGGCTCCAGCGCCGCTTCCGGTTCGGAAACGCAAAAAGTGGTCATCGGCTCCATGGGCTCTGACGCCCAGATATGGAAGCATATTGCCCAGTCCCAGGCCGCCAAGGATGCCAAGCTGGACATTGAAGTGAAAGAAATTAACGGCGGAATCGAAACGAACAATGCGACCAAAGAAGGCGAAGTAGATGTGAATGCATTCCAATCGTGGGCGTACCTGGTTAGCTATAACAAAGAGAGCAAAGCCGATTTGAAGGCTATAGCCACAACCTACCTGGAGCCTATGGGGATTTATTCGCAAAAATTCAAAAGCATCGATGAAGTGACCGACGGGGCTCTGGTAGCTTTGGCAGATAACCCGGCCAATACAGCAAGAGGTTTAAAGTTATTGGAAGCCTCCGGTTTGATTAAGCTTAAGGCTGACTTTAATGATGCCTTGGGTACAGTCAATGATATTACTAGCAATCCTAAAAACCTGAAATTTGAACTAATTGATGACAAAACAGGACCACGAGTGATTCAAGATGTAGGCTTGGTGCTGATTGGGAATACAATTGCTTTAGAAGGGGGTCTGAATGTACTGAAAGATTCCTTGTTCCATGAGGAAATCAGTCAGGCAACCAAAAATAATATTAACGTCCTGGTTACTTCATCTGATAAGGCGAATGACAAAGGGCTGCAAAAGTTAGCGGATCTCTATCATAACGAGGATACTCAAAAATACATTAAAGATGAATTTGGCGGTACCAAAGTAGAGGTTAAAGAGCCGGTTTCTTATTTGGAAGGACAAACTACAACAAAATAAACTTATGAGATCAGCCAGTTTTTCTGGCTGATCTTTTTTGTTCGTAAGAGGCCTCTTACCAGTAGTTGGGTAGAACGTCATCTCTGCTCTTGGAGTCCATGCCGAATAGGTGACAAACATTGAATTGATGTCGTCCCATCCTCCAAATGAGTCAGCGATTGTATTTTTAGTAGTCGGCTTGACTTTGAGCATGGGTTTCAGTTCGATAATGTTTGGGGGAGAATCCCTTTACCTTTTTAAAAATTTTCGAGAAGAGTAAAGGGTCGTTATAGCCGACTGAACGGGAAATATCACCTATCGAAAGTTCAGCGTTTCCCATCATTTCACATGCTTTGTTGATCCTATAGCGAACCAAATAATCCTGTATGCTTGTGTTTACTTGTTGTTTGAATAACGAACACAAATAGCTTCGATTGAGTCCGATAAAATTTGCAATGTGCTCAATGGTAATTTTCTGAGCATAATTCATTTCAATAAAATCCTTCACTTTTTCCACGTAAATTTCCGCCCGGCTTTCCTTTTGTTCGGGGGGCGTTACCGGGCCGAACTCTATAAGCTCCGATAACATTAAGCATAGCAGACC
>NZ_WUDQ01000700.1:0-1675 GCF_009827695.1 Paenibacillus sp. OT2-17
GTATTTGCAAAACCCACTTCATAAAAATCGTCCGCATTCAAATAGTTAAACGAAATATGCATCACATCCAGATAAGGAAGCATCTTCTCATATCTGCGAATATCTAACGTCAGATTGGAGTTGATTTGTGAGCGAATACCGCGCTCCTTGGCATATTTCAGCAGTGGAACGATCACTTCATCCACTGTTTTATCGAGTAAAGCAGGTTCCCCGCCTGTAATACTGATGGTCTCCAGATGCTCGACTTCATCCAGACGCTTCAGCATTAGGTCTAACGGTAGGAAAGGGGCCTCCTTCATAACTAACATGTCGCCAACAGCGCAATGCTCACAGCGCATATTACATAGATGCGTTACGGTCATTTCCACACTCGTTAGCAAATGACGACCATGTGTACGCAGTGAGACAATCGGGTCCCACGGATCCTAGGTTGGCGATATTTGGGGTAGCGTGTTATTTTGTAGAACTGTCATTATGTTTTCACCTTATTTCTGTTATTAACCTCAAAAGACGTATAATTATCATATCATGATGTGTAAAGTGTCTGCATGCTTTCTTCCACATCATCTGCTAATCTACGTGTACTCCTCCGAAAGGGGCGGCAGTAGCGCCCAATGTGTTTGTAATCATAACCGAGAGGGATACGGACAAATCGACATCATAAGGTGCCTTCACTTCTTGCCCATCCCGGTCCCTTACAATGCGAATGACGGGTCTTTGCGGGATTTTGGGATGTATACGCACCACGACCCCCTCTTCCCCCGTGTTGAGTACCACAGAGAGTCCCAGGGGGTAAATAGCTACACAGTCACGAAAGGCTTCCAGCATTCGCTGCTCATATAACGTTCCTGCCCCGGCGTACAGCACTTCCATCGCTTCATAAGGCAACAAAGCCTGTTTATATATCCGACTTGCTGTCATTGCGTCGTACGAGTCCGCCAGACCGATCCATTTCGCATATTCGTGGATCTGGTCCTTTTTCCAACCGTGTGGGTATCCGCTACCGTCGATACGCTCATGATGCTGTAATGCACAATGAGCCGACAACAAGGGAATTCCAGGCTCGTCTTTGAGCAGCTTGTAGCCGATCACCGTGTGTGTTTTCATATGCTCATATTCCTCATCCGTCAATTTACCCGGCTTATAGAGTACTTGAGGTGAAATTTTCATTTTACCGATATCGTGCAGTAGTGAACCTATCCCCAGCTCCATGAGCTGGTTATTATCGTAGCCATTGGATATTCCAAGTACTAGTGAATATAAACATACGTTCAAAGAATGATGGTACAAATCCTGATCCGCGGCCCCGATATCCATCAACATAATGATGGTGTCCTGACGGCCTCCAATATCGTCCAGAATGGATTCCATCACCTTATAAAATGACTTGCCAAAATATTTGTGCTTATGATCTACGGAGTAGGATGACAACCCTTGAAACTGCTTTTTGATTTCCTGTAGCGCCGCGGCCCTTGTCTGTTCATGGATCATCTCAGGAATGACGATATCTTCTGTCACAGCATCCTCAATGTATACATATCCAATACCGACTTGGCCTAGACGTTCAATCAATCGCGAAGTAAGCTCAACACCTTCCGAGAGCAGCACCATTCCGTTTTCATTGTATATTTTTTTGCCCAGCTTCATGCCGGCTCTCAATAATGTAACAGGTACC
>NZ_WUDQ01000701.1:0-1669 GCF_009827695.1 Paenibacillus sp. OT2-17
CTACCCTTGTCTTCGTTTGCTTGTCCATTTCGCTCCCACCTTTAATCACTCATTCATCTGTTGTCTAGTTTACATGGAAGTCTGCTGACAAGCAAAGAAAAGAGACTGCTCCGGGTCCAGTTGGACCTAACAGAACAGCCTCTACGGCATGAATGTTCAGCTTCAGCTAAGTTTACTTAATGTAAGTTAGCTTAGGCGTGCTGCGCTTGCTTTCTTGTTTTTTCACTTTTAATTTTTTTAACACGCATCCCAATGGCTACAACCAGAACCACAACCAGAACCTCAAAGCCGTATTTAATGACCCCGTTCATAAACCAGTGTGCAATCAGCGGTTCCGCCACCACCATTTTGGCGGCAGTGTAAGCCAGTACAGCAGCACCAATCGTAATAACTACTGGGTAACGTTCAGTCAGCTTCAAGATAATCGTACTTCCCCACACCATGATTGGAACGGAGATTGCCAGACCCAGTATAACAAGCAGCATGTTTCCATGAGCTGCTCCCGCAACAGCAAGTACATTGTCGAGGCCCATCATCGTATCCGCGATAATAATCGTGCGGATCGCTGCCCACATTTGATTCGTAGCTGAAATTTCATGTTTTTTCTCTTCGACCAGCAGCTTATAGGCAATATAGATAAGTGCGAGTCCCCCAATCAAACGCAATCCATAAATTTGCAATAAATACGTGACCAGCACTGTAGCAATCACACGAATGATGACCGCTCCGACCGTCCCCCAAATAATGACCTTCTTTTGATTGGCCTTATCAACATTGCGAGCCGCCAAACCGATTACGATGGCATTGTCACCAGCTAGCACCAGATCAATGATAATGATGGATACTAATGCGGTTAAAAACTCAATTGACAAAAAATCCATACGTTTCTCCCACCTTTTTTATTTATTTGTTATACTGTACATAGTTCAGCGCTTTATACTAAAAAAGCGCCATTTCACGGAATCCGGAAACGGCGCTTGACCCAAATTTGGCATCAAAAAAAGACCATTTACCCGGATTCCTAAAATCCTGGCAAAGGTCTCGCTTACAACATTACGTTGCCAATAAAGCCGGGGATTAAAAATCCCGTAATGACGACTTTACTCGTTGAGCTACTCCCCTTTGGGAACTATTCTATTAGTGGCAGTATAGCACACATTATTGGGAATGTGAACCCTATTTTTTTCTGTATAAGCGATAAGCCGAACAGGGATATTGAAAGAGGTATGTAAATGAAAAAATGGCTACTCGTCGCGGCTTATGTTTCGCTGCTTTGCATCGCGTTTATCTACAGATATGATTGGCTCGCCTGGGCGGACAAGCAAACCTCCTTTCCAGTTTTGCTACTGCTCGCATTTTTATTCGCGTTAATACCGTTTGTGCCGTACAAGCTGATTATCGCTTCTATTGCTTATGCCGCAGGCCCCTGGCAAGGTGCTCTGATCTGCTGGCTGGGCACTACCTTGGCTGCGCTGGTCGTTTATAGTGCCGTACGTACCCTGTTCCGTGACAAAGGACGTGCCTATTTGGAGCGGGTTCCCGCATTGGAGCGCTTCAATCGGGTCATGGAGAGGGAGCCTTTTGCTGCTGTGCTGCTGGCTCGCCTGATTCCGGTCATCCCCCAGGCAGCGGTAAATGTATACGCTGGAGTAGCAGGGTTTCCGTTCTG
>NZ_WUDQ01000702.1:0-1668 GCF_009827695.1 Paenibacillus sp. OT2-17
TTTCCAAAGTACAGACCAACATCGACCAAATGAAGATTCAAAAGGAGCGTCTGGAAAATCAGCTCGTGCCGACTGCAAAGCAACAAGGATATATCGAACCAACAAGAGAGCCCATTCGTGTGGAAAAGCAGGCTGCCAAATAGTTAAGGGCATAGCATCAAGCTATGCTCTGACGTACATTTTTTTGCAGAGAGGTTTGAGCTATGGTCAAAAGAATAAAGCTTCGCACACTGCTAATAGGGGGATGTATTACCCTCTTTTTTCTTGTTCTGCTACTTAAGGTATTTTGGATTCAAGTTGTGAGTGGGGAGTACTGGCATAACCTGGTAGTTAATCAAGTAGAAAGAGATCAGGTGATTCAGCCCAAGCGTGGAACCATTACGGACCGTAAAGGAAACGTATTGGCTACGGATGCACCGGCTTATACGGTAGTTGTCAATCCTAGTATCATTCAGGAGTATGATTTGGAGAATGAGGTTGTAGCTAAGCTGCACCAGTTACTCAAAACGCCTGAGGATGAGCTGAGAGGACATCTTTCTGCAAAGGATAAAAAGGGGAACTACTTAAAAAATCGCGAGATTCGTAATGGGGGCTGGAAGGTAGATCCTGAGGTCAAGGCACAAGTGGATACGTTCAAAGAGTATTTGAAGGATAAGTATGAAGTAATTGGAGCTGTGGACACCGTTCAAGAATCCAAACGCTATTATCCGGAAAATAAGCTGGCTTCCCATGTTCTTGGCTATCAAAGAAAAGATGGCACAGCAGGTATGGGGTTGGAAGCTTATTATAATAAAGAGCTCTCGGGGACGGCTGGAAAGCTTCTGTATCAGCGGGATCGGAAGGGAGTTCCTCTTCAAGGATCGGAAAGTGTCTATGAGCCGGCACAAAATGGTAAAAATTTAAAGCTGACGATTGACGATACGATTCAGTATTATATAGAGGATGCCATGCAGGAAGCTATTGCAAAATACAACCCGAAAACGATGACTGTTGTAGCTGCTGATCCTCAGACGATGGATGTTCTCGGTATGGCAACTTATCCGAATTTTAATCCCAATACATATGGGAGTACACCCTTGGAATATTTCCGTAATAATGCTACTCAATCTATCTACGAGCCTGGCTCCACGTTTAAGATTGTCACCTTGGCAGCTGCGGTTCAAGAAAAGGTGTTCAATCCAAATGAATCCTACCAATCTGGTATGATTCGGGTCGGAGGCTGGGATATTCGTGACGTAAGCCGTAACTGGGGAACGTTAACCTATCTTCAGGGGGTCAAGCGTTCAAGTAACGTCGGTTTCGTCCATCTGGGATTGGATAAGTTGGGTGGCGAAAGGCTGAAGAAATATATTAATAACTTTGGATTCGGCGTGAAAACAGGCATTGATCTTCCGAGTGAGTCTACCGGAGCTATTACTTTCCATACCCAGTACAAATCCGAGGTGGCAACGGCTTCGTATGGACACGGACGTGTTCAGGTAACGCCAATCCAGCAGGTAGCTGCAATCTCGGCAATTGCTAACGGGGGGAAGCTGATGCAACCTCATCTGGTGAAAGAAATCATGAACCCAGATACAGGCGAAGTTCAGACGATTCAACCGAAGGAAGTCCGCCAAGTGATTACTCGGGAATCGGCAGTCCAGACAAGCAGCTATCTGGAGCAGGTCG
>NZ_WUDQ01000703.1:0-1648 GCF_009827695.1 Paenibacillus sp. OT2-17
CATGTTAATTGGTAACCGGGCGTGCGGGACCGTTGCCCGCGTTAGGCGGCCCGCTGCCCGCGATGCGCCACGCGAGACAATACCCGCTGGACAATCACCGAAATAAATCCCGCTTATTAATCAGGATTCCATACTTATCGATACAACTCGGATCATCTTCGTCAAGTTGACAGACCCCCCACACGCTTTTCGGCGTGATCTCAGATGGCCGATAAGCCGCCGTCGACAGACAAATCCACCCCATTCACGAAGCTCGAATCGTCTGAAGCAAGAAACAGCGCGGCCGTCGCAATTTCCTCAGGACGGCCCATCTTTCCCCGCGGGATCAGGGATTCGAACATACGCTTCGTCTCCTCGTCGATAGCTTGGTCCTGCATCGGTGTGGCGATCGGCCCCGGGCTCAGCACGTTCACCCGGATATTCCTGCCCTTCAGTTCGTTGAGCCAAGTGCGTGCGAATGAGCGCAACGCCGCCTTGCTCGCCGCATACACGCCGAAACCAGGAAAACCTTTCACCGAAGTAACTGACCCGGTCATGATGATCGATCCGCCATCGTTGCACAGCGGCAACGCCTTCTGGACCGCAAACAGCGTTCCGCGCGTATTCAGGCCGAAGGTCGCATCGAAGTGCTGCTCGCTAATCTCGCCCAGTGGGCCGGCTTCGCCCGTGCCAGCGCTCGCGAATAGGACATCGATCTTGCCCTTTTCCCGCTTTACTGTATCGAACAGGCGGTCGAGGTCGTCGAGATTGGCCGAGTCGCCGCGCACGCCGGTCACGTTCCGGCCAATCAGCTTGACGGCCTCGTCGAGCGCCTCCTGCCTCCGGCCCGTGATGAAAACATAGGCGCCTTCTTCAACGAACCGCATGGCGCTCGCCAGCGCCATGCCGCTCGATCCACCCGTGATGACTGCAACCTTACCTTCAAGTTTTCCCATGACTTCTTTCCCCTTTCGTGATGTCCGACAGTGTCTCGGTTCCCATTTGCACAAATGCGCTGTATCTTGTGGATCACTGATTCAGATACAGGTTCATCATATATGGATCGGTGATCCGTTGTCAAGGGGATTTATGCGATCCGACGCCATACAGCCAATTTGATTATAGTTCCCTTTCGGAACATTAACAATAATATTTGATAGAATGTTTCCAAAAGGAACATTTATAATGTAATATATTAATAGGGGTGATTTAGGTGGCTACATTCGCCGAGAGATTTAAAATGCTTCGTGAAGAGCGAGGATGGACGCAGGAGCAAGCTGCAGAACGATTGAAAATATCTAGATCTACCATAGCTGGATACGAGTCTGACAAAAAAGGCAGAACACCAAGGAAGGAAACGATCGATAAGATTGCCACTCTTTTTGGGGTTTCTATAGACTTTTTATTAGGTCGCATTAACGAAGAATACAGCGGCCAGTACTCAGATTCTAGAAAATATTTCCGAGCGAGCGCTGTCACGGGCGAAGCCGGCCCACTGGGCGAGATTACCGAGCAGCCATTGTCAAGGCGATTTATGCGAGCCGACGCCAGAAAAAATTACAGCCATCTACTTGCAGTCGCGCGTGACGTCGTCACCGAGCATGGTGCCGACGCGTCCATGCGAGATATCGCCCGCCGGGCCGCCGTCGGGTTGGCCACACTGCTTCGC
>NZ_WUDQ01000704.1:0-1645 GCF_009827695.1 Paenibacillus sp. OT2-17
CGCCCAAGCGGCTCCTTTTTCAGTTGGTTGCCTGTGCCGCAGGGCTATACTTCCACTTCTTTTGCCGATCTGTTGTTGCGGGAAGCCAAGGTGGCTGTCGCTCCAGGGATCGGCTTCGGGAGTGGCGGCGAAGGATATGTGCGAGCGGGACTGCTGAGCTCAGAAGCTCGACTGACCGAGGCGGCTGATCGAATTGGTAAGCTAAACCTGTTTGGTTAAGCCGTATTTTCCAGCTACAACTTCTTTGCCAAACCTGGTCTTTTCGTGGTATTCTGTATCCAATATCATTTAGCGCGTTGAAGGGACTATTAAGAGAGACTCAGTCCTGTTCAGAGAGTAAATTCCGATAGGCTGCAAGAATTTACCTGGACTCTCTCCCAACTCCTATCCCCGAGCGCCCTGCGCAATCAGGCGGTCCCTGCCGTTAACAGGTTTCAAGTGGGATGATCATGAATCATCAATGAAGGTGGTACCGCGGAAGCACAAACTTTCGTCCTTTGCATACAAAGGATGGAAGTTTTTTTGCATTAAAAAGAGTAAAATTAAGGAAGTGGACGTCTTGTCAACACGAATCGTCATTAAAATCGGAAGCAGCTCTCTAACTGGAGTGGAAGGTGGCTTGAATCGGGAAGCCATCGCTTATTTTGCCCGGGAAATCAGCTTGCTACGTGCAAAAGGTCATGAAGTGCTGCTGGTTACATCAGGTGCAGTAGCCGCCGGATTCAGAGAGATTGGGTACCCGTTTCGCCCTAAGCTACTGCATGAAAAGCAAGCGGCAGCGGCTGTTGGCCAAGCTCTTCTCATGCAGGCCTATGAGCAGGCTTTTAAAGATTTTGACCTAGTGATCGCGCAGGTTCTACTGACCCGTAGTGACTTTTTGAGCCGCAAACGGATGAATAATGCCGGAATGACCGTAGAAGAATTGCTGCGCCAGCAGGTTATCCCGATCTTTAACGAAAATGATACTGTATCGATTGACGAATTGAAATTCGGCGATAACGATATGCTGTCCGCGCTGGTTGCCAATCTGGTCAAAGCTCAGCATCTGATTATCATTACGGACACCGATGGCGTATATACGGCAGATCCGCGCAAGCATCCGAATGCCGTACGTTTTGAACGTATCGAGGAAATTACAGAGGAGATTTATGCATTAGCTGGAGGTTCTGGATCGTCTGTAGGTACTGGCGGAATGCGATCCAAGATCGAAGCTGCCAAGGTCGCTACACGCGGCGGTGTGCCTGTATATGTGGGACGTGTAAGCGCGAATGGCGATCTAGACGCAGCCGTCGAAGGACACGGACCGGGAACTTATTTTGACACTCACCTCTCTTCGCTTCCGATGAAAAAACAATGGCTTGGATTTATGTCCACCCCTCTGGGCGCGGTGCATGTAGACGAAGGGGCCGAGGAAGCGTTGGTTCACGGAGGACACAGTCTACTTCCGGTAGGCGTACGACGTGTCGAGGGCAGCTTTCATGCCGGAGATGTCGTTGAGGTGCTCGGACCGGAAAATAAAGTGTTAGGACGCGGCATCGTCAATTATGACGATGAACAGCTCCGAATTGTACAAGGATTACCCAGCGGCGAGGTTGTGGGCAAAATTGGTCCCATTCACCGGCTTGAGGTGATCCACAGGGATGAA
>NZ_WUDQ01000705.1:0-1642 GCF_009827695.1 Paenibacillus sp. OT2-17
TAATTTGCGGCATGATTCCACTTCCTTGATCATGATTTCAATCGTCCGGCCAAAAAGGAGCTGTACTGGAATATGCGTCTAAGCGACTTTTGGCGGATTTCCGGCTCGTCAAATTTCATCGGTTTGGCATTGGCCTCAAAAAACCAGAGTGTTCCGAGCGTATCCACGCCCAAATCCATGGACATTTCGCCGTGAGAAAGACCGGATGCGCGTTCAATTTGACGTGCAATCTGTATGGCCGTACTTTTAACTTTGTTCAGTAGATCCGTGCTGTCCTCAGGCCCAAACAGCGAGGACAGTAGCTTGAAGGGGTCCTCTACACTCCCGCCACGCGGGACATGTGTGGTGATGCTCCCTTTACCCGCCAGTCTGGCACCGACCCCGGTTATACTCCAGGAGCCACGGATATTTTTTTGTACCAGGATACGCAGGTCGAAGGGTTTTTTCTGATAGGTTGCCAGATCGATACCCTGTTGAATGATATAAGGCGAGTTGCCTGCTTCCCGGCGGATACGTCCCCACAGCCGGGATAGCGATACAGATTTGTAGGTTACACTTTTTTTGTCATGCTGAATGGTCAGTCTGTAAGCCATGAGATGGTCTGGGTGGAATTTAAGAATCATAATCCCTTTTCCGGCCTTACCGTTTTCTGGCTTGAGATACAGGTATGGATACGCAGACAGCATTTTTCCTAATGAAGACAGGTTGCTTAACCGTTTGGTTGCCGGAACAAGCTGACGAGTGGTTTCCGAGGTACGCAACCACTTGAACAGTTCCCATTTGTTAAAAAAGCCTGGATTGTACAGTTCAATGCCTGAGGCATGTGAAATTTCATCCAACTTTGTGCGCACAGAGGTTTTAAGTTCATAATTACGGTTTGGGATGCGATTATAAATGACCTGTGGAGGTGGGAAATTCTGTTCCTCCCACGTCTGTAAGCTCTTGTTGAAGACATAGCCCTTAACCGTCTCATCTGCCAGTTTCAGGTCCCTGACGGTAACAATGTACACCTGATATCCCATCCGTGTTCCCGTTTCAAGAATATCCCTGAAATTGCGCTGATTGCCCTTGAAAAATTGCCCTTCGTCGTGCACTGTCAATACAGCAACGACTGGCTTATGCTCCGCCCGGGTATTCATAGTTCCTCTTTTCTGCGGAATTTACTGAGGTAAAGACAGTGGTCCAAAATATGCTCCACGGATGCTTTACCCTCCGCACGCAACGATGGATGCTGAAAAATGGATCGGCCTGGCTTGGAGTTGGCTTCAAACATCCATACCTTTTCATCCTGATCAATGCCCAGATCAAAGCCGATTTCACCCAGTAGATGCTGGTGGTGGTGTTCAATGGCTTCAGCGAGCGTAACTGCTACGTTCTTGGCACGTTGAAGCACTTCACCCGCCCGGTCTCCGAATACCCGGTTCAACGCCTGTTCAGGTGTCATAAGGGAGCCGCCATTTTTGATATGGGTTGTGACACTGCCACGTCCGGATTTTTTAGCTCCAATGCCGACAACGACCCACTGGTTATTTCCATTTTTATGCATGTGAAACCGGAAATCAATCGGGCAATTGTCAATCTCGATCATCTGGATGCCCTGTTGAATGACATAACCCTTTAGCATCTGTCACTGATTGGAGTG
>NZ_WUDQ01000706.1:0-1635 GCF_009827695.1 Paenibacillus sp. OT2-17
TTCCATCACAAGTATTAGCAGCAAAAGCTACAAAAGCTATGTCAACAAGTGAAATCGAAAAAATATACTTTGAGTGCTTCTCTGCAAGCGTGGATTCAGCAAGTACAACAGTTTTTGCAAGGCGACGGAACAAATCAACAGTTAAACGGTGGGGAAACGTCAGAGGCGACAGGCTTAACAGCCTTGGCAGCCAACCCTGCTACTCTTCGATTTGCATTGCAGGACGCTTTGTCACAACTTGCCAATGTAGCAGAGCAGGCTTCTGGAGACCAAAAGTCCCAGGTGGCACAGTTGCTACAATCGCTCCAAAGCGCAACGGCAGGGACGGGAGCTATTTCCGATGAGCAGTGGAATGGTGTAATGAAAGCTGTGGAACTTGCTGATGGTGGGGATTCACAAGCGGTTCAGCCTTCTGCAAATCGAGCAAATGGTACTCAGACCGTAGCTACAGCTACTACAGACAAACAGGTTGTTGTTTCTCAGCAGCAAGCAAGTCAGGGCGAAACTAATCAGCAAGGTTCAGAAGGGCAACGTTCATCAACTAATATTCTCGTTCAGTCTACAGTTAAGACGACTGGAGCGGATGAAGCGAGTGCATTCGTAGATGCAACTGAACAAGCGGATCCGACAGCAACTGACAATCAGACTCCAGTGATCACGACTGCGGGACAGCTTTCGGTACAAACGCAAGGAACAACACCTTCGACTCCGGCTCAACCAGTCGTACATGTACGGCAATTTGCCAAGGAGATGACCGAATTTGTAGTGCAGAAACTTGACATTGTAAAACACACTGGTTTGACGGAAGCGACTATCATGCTTCGTCCAGATCATCTGGGCCAGCTGGAGGTTAAGCTGACAATGCAAAATGGTCATCTGGTTGCCCAGTTCATGACTGAGCATAGCGGAGCGAAGGATTTGCTGGAACAGCAAATGTCGCAGCTGCGTTCGAGCCTGCAGAGCCAAGGTATCCAGGTAGATAAGGTAGAAGTAACGCACAATGAGTCGCTTTCCTCCCATATGTATCAGGATGGACGCGGATCTGGAGCTAATCAGCAGCAGCAATCCAACCAACGTTCCAAAGCTCGTGGTAGAGAAGAGAGCGAGGATGCTATGAAGGTAGCTGAAATGGCAGAAGAGCTTCGTAACTGGACAGCAGAACAACGCGCAGATGATATGAATCGGACAGGCTCCTTTACAGCACAAGCGTAATGATGGAGGTGAGAACACAATGACGACTACAGACAACAATGTATCCACCAGTAACGTCTGGCCGAATTACAATGTGAATAATGTCAAAACAGCAAGTGCCAAGGATACTAAAACGATGGGTAAAGATCAATTTCTGAAAATTTTGATCACCCAGCTACAAAATCAGGATCCGATGCAGCCTTTGGAGGATAAAGAATTTATCGCTCAAATGGCCCAGTTTTCCTCGGTGGAACAACTGATGAACATTTCTACGCAGTTGAATGCATTGGGACAGTCTTTGGGTACGGCTTCCGGTTTGATAGGAAAAGAAGTCAGCTGGATTGAGGCAGGTAAAAAAGACTCCATTACAGGTGAAGCAGGCGCGGGTACAGTGAAAAGTGGAATCGTGGATTCCATCGTTATTCGCGACGGTGTGCAGTATGC
>NZ_WUDQ01000707.1:0-1633 GCF_009827695.1 Paenibacillus sp. OT2-17
AACTAAGAGCCTAAGGGTAAAAGTAGGAGTTACGATCAATGGGGTGATGACGGTGACGATTCAATGGTTTCCTGGTCATATGACCAGAGCGCGCCGCCAAATTGAAGCAAAATTAAAGTTAATTGATTTGGTCATTGAGCTGATTGATGCTCGATTGCCGCTCTCCAGCCGAAATCCAATGATTGATGATATTTTGCAAGGCAAGCCGCGGATGATTATTTTGAATAAAGCAGATTTGGCGGACCCGGTAGTATCACAGCAATGGATTGCCTATTTTAAGGAGCAGGGGCATGTGGCCCTTCCGGTGGATGCCACAACTGGGACGGGACTAAAAGAAATTCCGATTCAGGCTAAGCTGCTGCTTAAGGAAAAGATAGATCGGCAGATTAGGAAGGGAATGAACCCGCGTCCTATGCGTGGGTTGATTGTTGGTATTCCGAATGTCGGCAAATCGACACTGATCAACCGAATGGCGGGACGTAATATTGCAGCTACGGGTGACCGTCCAGGGGTAACGAAGGCACAGCAGTGGATCAAGATCGGAGAAATTGAATTGCTGGATACACCAGGTATTCTATGGCCTAAATTTGAGGATCAGAATGTAGGCTATCGTCTGGCAGTTACAGGTGCGATCAAGGAAGAAATTCTGAATGTCGAGGATATTGCCTTTTTTGCGACTAAATATTTGGTTCAGTACTATTGGGATGCACTGGCAGAGCGCTTTGAGCTCACCGAACGTCCTGAAGATACAGAAAATCCTGATGAAATTGTCAACGTTATGGAAGCGATCGGACGTAAACGTGGCTGTATTGTTAGCGGCGGACGTGTAGATCTCGAAAAGGCGTCAAAAATCATTTTGCGTGAGCTGCGTGCAGGGAAGCTGGGACGATTCAGTTTGGAAGCTCCTTACTGATTTTACTGGTACACCGATGCAGAACATAGCATTTTGTGGCAAGGAAGAACCTTCCCCATCTCTCCGGAGAGGAGGAAGGTTTTTTTTGGTATTTGAAGGCAGTTAGAAAAGGGTTTTGGACGGTGAAGGTCTGTGGTAAGCTGAATTCAATCGCTAGAGCTACGGCATGAATGACGCGTTAAACTACATATAGATGGGCAGGTATTGAATATGGAAAATAAAGAGATTGTAGTGAAGGACATGCTACATTATGAAAAAAAATGCTGGGAGCAGTCTTGCAGGTATTGACGAGGTAGGTCGTGGATGCCTGTTTGGTGATGTTGTGGCCGCAGCAGTCATTTTACCAGTGGGTGAGTTACTGGAAGGTGTGGATGATTCCAAAAAATTGACGGACAAGAAGAGAGAAGCATACTACGAGCTGATTATGGAGAAGGCTATTGCTGTAGGAGTTGGCTATGTAGACGCGCACACGATTGATGATATCAATATTAAACAGGCAGCTCGTTTGGCTATGAAGCAGGCTATTGAGGCTTTACATGTATCTCCTGATTATTTACTGGAGGATGCAGAAAAGGTAGATGTGCCTATTCCTCAGCTCTCTATTATTAAAGGAGATGCGAACAGTCAGTCCATTGCGGCGGCCTCTATCATCGCCAAGGTAACCCGTGATCGGCTGTGTAAAGGTGAATGGGATGCGAAGTATCCGGAATATGGGATCGG
>NZ_WUDQ01000708.1:0-1632 GCF_009827695.1 Paenibacillus sp. OT2-17
GACAATCTGTCACATGTGTGTCTGGAGCTCAAACGCGGAGAAACGCTAGGCGTCGTTGGTAGAACAGGCAGCGGGAAATCCACTCTGCTCAAACAGCTACTGCATGAATATCCGACGGGTAGCGGTGATATTTTAATCTCCGGCATACGTTTGGAGGACATTGCAGTAGAACAACTACACAGCTGGATCGGCTACGTGCCGCAAGAGCAAATTTTGTTTTCTAAATCGGTGCGCGAGAACATTCAGTTCGGGAAACCTCGTGCAGATGATGACGACATTATGGAAGCTATCCGTACAGCTGCCTTCGACCAGGATTTAGGTACCTTGTCTGATGGGCTGGATACACTGGTCGGAGAAAAAGGTATCGCCCTGTCCGGCGGCCAGAAGCAGCGTGTTTCGCTGGCACGCGCCTTTATCGGTGATCCGGATATTCTATTGCTCGACGATGCACTATCTGCAGTAGATGCCCGGACGGAAGCAAGGATTATTGACAATATCCGACGTAAGCGCTCGGGTAAAACAACCTTGATCTCCACCCACCGCCTCTCTGCTGTAGAACATGCAGACCGGATCGTCGTGCTGGAGCAAGGACGCATTATTGAGGAAGGGACCCACAGCGAGCTGCTTCAGGCTGACGGATGGTACCGACAACAGTATGAACGGCAACAAGTGGAATCTGATCTGACCTCAGGGGAGGTATCCTAATGAAACCCAATATCGGCAAAAGGCTATTCCAGTACGCGCTGACGAGCAAAGCAGGCTTTATTGCCGCTCTCATCGCTTTGGCTATCGGAGTAGCCGCCGAGCTCGCTGGTCCCTTCATCGCCAAAACGATGATTGACGACCATATGCTCGCTATTGAAAAACCATTTTATGAAACAACTAGTGTGGACGGAACTGTAAGCTATGCTGGAACCCACTTTAAGCGTGAAGATCGCTTTGAGTCCGGGGAGACCAAAGGTCGCGAAGCGAGGATTTTACAAGTTGGGAAATCTTTCGTATTTATCGATGGCTCGGTTAAAGTGGCTGACGGTAACCGCTCCTTTACGAACGGAACGCTGACTGTGACACGCGGCTCCGACACCTTTCGCTATGAAGCTAAGGCTCTGACAGCTGATGAACTGTATAGCTTTTACAAACCGGAAATGCCCGGTATCTTTCAGCTGATTGGCTGGTATTGCTTCTTCCTGATTATTTCCATTTTTGCTGAATTCGGCAAAACATACTGGCTGCAATCCTCGGCGAACAAGGTCATTCAAAAGCTTCGGCTTGATCTCTACGCGCACATCCAGCGGTTGCCAGTTTACTTTTTTGATAACTTGCCCGCAGGCAAAGTCGTATCCCGTGTTACGAATGACACTGAGGCAGTCAAAGATTTGTTTGTGGCTGTGCTCTCAAATTTCACTTCAGGGATTGTAACGATGGCAGGAGTATATGTTGCACTCTTTTTGCTAGACTTCAGACTGGGTCTTATCTCTCTGTTTATTGTACCGTTATTGATCTTGTGGATTATATTGTATCGCAAGGTCGCCACCCGCTATAATACAATCATTCGGTCCAGACTCAGTGAAATTAATGCGATTATCAATGAATCGATTCAAGGGATGTCCATTATTCGCGTGTTCCGGCACC
>NZ_WUDQ01000709.1:0-1631 GCF_009827695.1 Paenibacillus sp. OT2-17
CATTCACTCTTTGTTTGTAATACTTTACTTCGTCATCCGAAATGGTAAGATCGTCATTGCTTGACCAGGTTGTCATAGGTGCCATAACAATTCTATTCTTCATTGTTATTCCAGTTCTGAATGTGAAGGATTCAAATAACCTACTATATTTTTGATTCATTTCTTTAACCTCGCTATCATATTTTATTTTCTGTTTCAGTGTAATTGGTTACCGTTACAGTAGGTCAAGGATTTATTTTTATATGATTACATATAGAATTGTTGTGCTTTCATTCTCTTTATGATATATATTTAGTTACAGTAACTGTAACTAAAGGTGGGACAAGTAGATGTTGTATTCAATGACATACGTAGTGGAGAATTTAAATGTATCTGCAAAAACACTTAGGTTTTATGAAGAGCAGGGGATATTACCAAATATATCTCGTGACGAAAAAGGCCGTAGAGTTTATAACCAACAACAAATAGATTGGATTTCTTTTATTCGTTGTCTCAAAGAGACAGGAATGCCTCTTTCAAAAATCAAGGATTACAAGGAACTTTATGAATTGGGAAATAGCACCTTTTTGCAAAGAGAGGAGATGTTGATACAGCATAAATTGGAACTTCAGAAGAAAATTGACGAAAGTTTTAAACACATGGAAGAAATAAACTATAAAATTGCCATGTATGAACTTCAGAAAGAAGAGGTTATGAAAAACCCTAACTATAACTTTAAATGTCACGGTCACGGCCTGGAGATTAAGACGGTGAATTAATGTAATGTATTTGCGCTAACAGGAAACGATAGTTCAATCTCCAACTAAGACTAGGCTGCCGATCAATGTCGGCAGCCTAGCTCTGTCTTTGCACATTAACGTAAACAACCCAACAAGATAAATGTAGGTTTATTCCATACGTTTGAGACGCTGGTATTTCTCCAATCATAGCGAAATTCCCAGAACTTACATTTAACATATTTATCCATCTACTTTGCCCTTGTGACAGCGACGCTGGTACTCCCCCTTCTTCGGATGATTACACATAGGGATGCAGCCAATAATAATGCACCCTTTCTCGTTGTGTTATTAAATCAGCAATGTTTAGCTTGCTAAATATATTAAAAAAGATGGAGAACTCATGATAGATTATTCTCCATTTGTTGCATTAATTGTCTTAATATCAGCCGATCTTCCGTAGAAATGGATTGAAGTAGTTTTTCCTGCTGTTGTCTCCATTTTATCTCAACCGGTGTCTCTAATTCTTTGCCTTTGTCCGTTAGGAAAATGCGCATTATCCTTGCATCTTGTTCATCACGTTTACGATATATAAATCCGTTCTGCTCCAATGATTTAACCATGTTCGTTACCGTAGGCGGTTCGCATTTTAAGTGTTCACATAGTTGCATTTGTGTTACCCCATCACCCAACCACAGACGATACAGCAAATTATCTTGCCCTACATAAAGGTTAAGTTCCCTGAGAGATTCACTATAATTTCGACGCATTTGGGAGGAGATTCGATCTAACGACTGACGAATATCACAATCCACTTGATCTGTCATTAATTCATCATCCCTCGACTCGAATGTTATTTAGCGGGCTAACTATATCACGACGAATTTGACGTGTCAAATTAATTTATGATGAACT
>NZ_WUDQ01000070.1:0-14900 GCF_009827695.1 Paenibacillus sp. OT2-17
CCCTGTTTATTTCATTTTGTATTTAAGCAGTGTCGTTTCGGCATCCTTTCACTTTGCTAACGGACTGTGGGCATTTATGGTCAGTTGGGGGATTACTGTGGGACCGCGTGCGCAAAAAGTATCTTCTTATATCTGTATGACCCTGTTCGTGGTGGTGTCTATCGGCTTCATCGCTTCCCTGCTTGCATTCCGCAGCGCGGAATTTCAGGAAACGGCAACTGCCTTGGTGCAATGCAGCGCTTTTAAACAGCTACTGTAAATGAGTCATATCCATTATACATCGTGTTGAGATTCTATTTTTAAACGTAAAAGGGGATTTGGTTAAAATCCTGAAAAAAAGGAGTGAGCAGAAATGGCAGCATCCAACATTATTGTCGTGGGCGGCGGTCTGGCAGGTCTAATGGCTACGATCAAGGCGGCAGAGGCGGGAGTTCACGTTCATTTATTTTCTTTGGTTCCGGTCAAAAGGTCCCACTCCGTTTGTGCTCAAGGCGGCATCAATGGTGCGGTAAATACCAAGGGTGAGGGAGACTCACCCTGGATTCACTTTGATGATTCGGTCTATGGCGGGGACTTTCTGGCCAACCAGCCTCCGGTAAAAGCGATGTGCGAAGCGGCTCCAGGGATCATTCATCTCATGGACCGCATGGGCGTCATGTTTAACCGGACACCGGAAGGACTGCTGGACTTCCGCCGCTTCGGCGGTACCCAGCATCATCGGACCGCCTTTGCTGGTGCGACGACAGGACAGCAGCTTCTGTACGCTCTCGATGAGCAGGTACGGCGCTGGGAATCTGCTGGTTTGGTGACCAAGTATGAAAATTGGGAGTTTTTACAGGCTGTACTGGATGATGAAGGCATCTGTCGAGGGATTTGCGGGCAGGATTTGCGTACGATGGAAGTGAAGACTTTTGCAGCAGATGCAGTTATTTTGGCGTCTGGTGGCCCCGGGATTATTTTCGGTAAAACCACGAATTCCGTCATTAATACGGGCACAGCTGCTGGTGCGGTGTATCAGCAAGGCGTACGCTATGCGAACGGTGAGTTTATCCAGATTCATCCGACGGCTATACCAGGGGATGACAAGCTGCGTCTCATGTCCGAGTCGGCACGGGGAGAAGGCGGTCGTATTTGGACGTATAAGGACGGTAAGCCATGGTATTTCCTCGAAGAAAAGTATCCGGCTTACGGAAATCTGGTCCCTCGCGATATTGCAACACGTGAAATATTCAGTGTATGCGTTGATGATGGACTGGGTATTAATGGCGAGAACATGGTCTACCTCGATCTGTCCCACAAGGACCCGAAAGAGCTGGATGTAAAGCTGGGCGGCATTATTGAAATCTATGAAAAATTCGTCGGTGACGATCCGCGCAAAATCCCGATGAAAATATTCCCGGCTGTTCATTATTCAATGGGCGGCATGTGGGTCGATTACAATCAGATGACGAATATACCGGGCTTGTTCGCGGCTGGTGAGTGTGAATTCCAATATCACGGTGCGAACCGTTTGGGTGCGAACTCGTTGCTGTCAGCCATTTACGGCGGGATGGTAGCTGGACCTAAGGCTGTGGAATATATCAAAGGCTTGAAAAAATCTGCACGGGATATAGCTACTTCCGTATTTGATGCGGCAGTTAATCAGCAGACGGAGAAGTATGAGGGTATTTTGCATATGGACGGAAAAGAAAATGCTTATGTTCTTCATAAAGAGCTGGGCGAGTGGATGACGAACAACATGACTGTGGTTCGTTATAATGACAAGCTGGAAGCTACGATCCACAAGATCAAGGAGCTGAAGGAGCGTTACTCTAACATTAACATCAATGACGCTTCGCGCTGGAACAATGCGGGTGCGGCGTTTACACGGCAACTGTGGAATATGATGGAGCTGGCCGAAGCGATGACCAAAGGTGCGCTATTGCGCAACGAAAGCCGCGGGGCCCATTACAAACCAGACTTCCCGGATCGCAACGATGAGGATTTCCTGAAAACGACGATTGCGGACTGGACACCGGAAGGACCACAAATCTCGTATGAAGCGGTGGATGTTTCGCTGATCAAGCCGCGTATTCGGGATTATTCCAAGAACAAATAACGGAAGGGAGTGTATTTAGATGTCGGAGCAAGCAGTGAAGTCGAATAAAACAGTGAAGTTCGTTGTGACCCGTCAAGCTGATCCTAAAGCCAGTTCCTATACGGAAGAATTCGAATTGGCTTATCGTCCGGGGATGAATGTGATTAGCGCGCTGATGGAAATTCAGCGTAACCCGGTGGACAGCCACGGTAAAGAGACGGCTCCGGTGTGCTGGGAGTCGAATTGCCTGGAGGAAGTATGCGGAGCATGCTCCATGGTGATTAACGGCAAGCCGCGTCAGGCCTGTGCAGCGCTCGTCGATAAGCTGGAGCAGCCAATTACGATCGCGCCGATGAGCACGTTCCCGGTAGTTCGGGATTTGGTCATCGACCGCAGCCGGATGTTTAATGCGCTCAAGAAGGTCAAAGCGTGGATTCCGATTGACGGTACCTACGATCTGGGTCCTGGTCCTAGAATGGCAGAGAAAAAGCGTCAGTGGGCGTATGAGCTGTCCAAGTGCATGACCTGCGGTGTCTGTCTGGAAGCTTGCCCGAACGTCAACGAGAAGACGACGTTCATCGGACCTGCGGCGATTTCTCAGGTTCGCCTGTTCAACAGCCATCCGACAGGGGAAATGAATCAGGAAGAGCGGCTGGAGGCGTTGATGACGGACGACGGGCTGGAAGGGTGCGGGAACTCGCAAAACTGCGTACGCTCTTGCCCGAAAGGCATTCCGTTGACAACTTCTATTGCCGAAATGAATAAGGAAACGACCAAGCATATGTTCAAGCGCTGGCTGACTGTATAGCACTAGACAGCGAATAGGTTATGCACAAACAGGCTTTTTCTCAAACTGGAGAAAGCCTGTTTTTTTGCGCTCAGGAATGATGGAGGGTAACATGGAGAAAGGAGCGCGGGATAGCAGTTATGGTATAATTATGGTATTGTGTATCGTTTTTGGTGAAAAGGAGGCTGGACAGGTGACTGTGCAACCGATAACGAATCGACCTGTCACTAGGTCGGATGTAATGAAGGGATTACAGGATCTGGGAGTTCAGAGCGGCATGACATTGCTTGTTCACTCGTCGATGCGCAGCTTTAGACGCTTTGTTCCAGGCGGGGCCTCGGCCATTCTTGCCGCGCTAACCGAAGCGGTTGGCCCGGAAGGGACGCTGGTAATGCCGACACAGTCTCATGACTTGACTGATCCCTCGACTTGGATGAACCCACCTCTGGATGAGTCATGGTGGGAACTGGTACGCGAGGAAATGCCCGCTTATGATCCGGTCTGGACGCTGACCGGAGGGATGGGCGTCATTGTAGAAACGTTCCGTGGTCTGCCGGGAACCAAGCGCAGCGGGCATCCGCATGTTTCTCTGGCGGCACGTGGACCTGCTGCTTCAGACTTGCTGGAGGCGCATGAGCTTGATTTTGGGCTGGGTGAGCATTCGCCCTTGGCAAAGCTGTATGAGGCAGATGCCTATGTACTGCTGTTGGGCTGCGGACATGACAGCAACACGTCCTTGCATTTGGCGGAATATCGAACAGCCTATAATGGACGAGAAGTGATCACGCATCAAGCTCCTATGATGGTGGATGGAGCAAAAGCGTGGGTATCTTTTCAGGATTTTAATATTACCTCAGATGACTTTGAGAAGCTGGGACTTGATTTTGAACGGGACTGTCCCTCAGCCTTTACGCGGGTGAACATTGGGGAGGCTTCATGTTTTTTCGCGAGGCAACGTGATTTGGTAGACTATGCGGAGCAGTGGTTGTCCAACTACCGCTAAAGCTTCTGGACAGTAAGAATTTCTAAAAAGTGAGATCAAGGAATAGATTGCAGGGGGGAATGCATATGGAGAAGACGCCGCACACCCGCCGCGAGAGTCAGGATGGCCCGCATCAGGGGTCCGCTATCCCTCCCGGTTCTTCGCGGCGTTCCATTTCAAATGAACCAGCCAATCCTTCGCGCCGCCATTTTTTGAAAAAAGCGGCTTTAGCCACAGCTGGAACCGCGCTTCTGGCTGGGGGATATGCTTCCTTATGGGAGCCTAATCATTTGGAAATTACACGCTTCAACTTGTTTCTCCCTCGTCTTCCGTCTGCTTTTGACGGAATCAGGGTCGTACATTTTAGTGATGTGCACTTGGGTTTTCACATGGATGAGCAGGATCTACGCGAGCTTGCGGACCGTATAGCAGGTCTGAAGCCAGATTTGCTCTGTTTTACAGGCGATATTGTGGATGACTATGCAGTATCCATGAAGGCTGCTGTTCCAGTTATGGCTTCTATGCACGCCACACTTGGCAAATTTGCTATTCTGGGCAATCATGATTATAGAGGCTTACCAGCCGGAGTACAGGAATTGTATCCGAAAACCGGGTTTACGTTGCTGAGAAACGAGCATGCGATTGTAGAGCTTGCGGGACAGCGTGTAGCCTTGGTCGGTTTAGAGGATAACATCATGGGCAAGCCCAATCCGCAGCGTGCCATTCACGGACTACCTGATGAGATGTGCAAGCTCCTGCTGATGCATGAGCCGGACTATGCAGATGTGGCGGCGCAAATGTCCTTTGATCTTCAACTGTCAGGGCATACGCATGGAGGACAGGTACGCTTGCCGGTCATTGGAGCGCCGATGCCGCCTCCAGGTGGACGCAAGTACATCCAGGGACTATTTCATGTGGGAACGGAGAGAATGCCGCTGTATGTCAGCCGAGGCATTGGCATGACACATCTGCCGATTCGCGTGCTGTGCAGACCGGAGCTTAGTGTCATTACGTTAAAATCCGGCCAATAGGCCATGATCTTTTTTTCATCTTTATCATATATGTTGGAACTACATAAAGATGGCTCGAATGTAGTGTAGAGATGTAGTCGTTTCGGACAAAGGAGTGAGGTTCAGATGGATCGTATTGCTGTCATTTCAGATATTCATGGCAATTGGCCTGCCTGTGAGGCGGTGCTGGAGGATATTGCTTCCCGAGGCATTAGCCGTGTGTTTTGTTTGGGGGATCTGATCGGCAAAGGGCCTAGCCCGTGCGAGGTTCTGGATGCTGTCCGTCAACGTTGTGAAGTGGTCGTGCGGGGGAATTGGGATGAGCTGGTTAGTATTACGGATGATCTCAATTTTAGCTGGCAAGCCGAACGCTTGGGGGCAGAACGAGTGCAGTATTTGGCACAGTTACCGTTTCATTATGATTTCAGAATGAGCGGACGCCGTATCCGTCTGGTGCATGCCTCGCCGCAAAGTGTATATCACCGTGTGCAGCCATGGGATGAGCCGGAAAAACGGCTTGCCATGTTCGATCCGTTAGCAGAAGAAAATGGAAAAGTTGTTTTTGCTCCGGATGTCGTGGGATATGGTGACGTGCACAATGCTTTTATCCAGCATTTTCAGGGAAAAACACTTTTTAACGTCGGTAGTGTCGGGAATCCGTTAGATGTTACGCAGGCTTCCTACTGCATTTTAGAGGGGGAGATGGGAGAGGAGCAGCCTACGTCCTTCTCCATTCATTTTGTACGTGTACCTTATGATATAGAACTGGCGGTAAAACAAGCGGAGGAAGCTGCTGTACCTTCTTTGCCGTATTATATTCGAGAGCTGCGCACAGGAATTTATCGGGGGATTCAGGACCTGGATTAAGTATGGAAACATTCATTTCTAAAAGCCAATCCATCCGCAGGAGGGAACACTGTGCTGACCAGAGAAATGCTTCGTCTTGGGCTACCGGAGCTTTACACCCGTCGAGTCCGATTGCGCCAGTTAAGAGCGGAGGATTATCCCGCGCTGGAACGGATCCTATCCGATCCATTGGTGATCCAATATGTGAATCGAATTCGCAAGCCAGTCTATACACGAATGCGGCGTCTGGTTGCGCAAATTAAAGTATCTGCTGATTCATTAGATTCCCTGCATTTTGTGGTGGAATGGCATCAGAGAAATACAGGAGAAAGCAATTTACTTGGTGAGTCCAATGAGCCTACCTCCTCACCGTTGCTCGGTATCGTCTCTTTTCAGCAATGGAATGAAAGAACGGGTGAGGCGCAATTGGGCTATATTTTGGATCGTCCTTTTTGGGGACAGGGGCTGGCTACAGAAATGGTAGGAGAAATGCTGAATTTTGGTTTCGGATCTCTGAAGCTCAAGCGGATCGAAAGTCGTTGCCAAGAGGATAATCAGGCTTCCATGCGCGTGCTTATTAAAAATAAGATGCGCCTGCTGCGTACAATTGGTGCTTATGATCCCTCAGGCGAGGTACCGAGTGTATTGGTATTTTCGATGACCCGAGGGGATTATGCGTAGAAATGACAATGGAATATTTTGTTACAAAGATGAAATATAACTGCAAAACAACTCTAACACAGGACGGGTACAATACAGACATGACCCCCTTTTGAATAATATATGTTGCTGGGCCCGATGATTCGGGTCCTCTTTTTTTGTGTTTCTATTGCAGCTACCTACGATTACTGGCGATTCCTATGATTCATAGGAACGGTTCAAGCTGGCTACCAGCTCTGGAAGCCATTCATGTAGGGAAAGAAACGAATACCCCTCTGCCAGCGCTTTCGAATCGGTACGATCTGCACAGATCCGTTGAACACAGTCACCGAACGATCGCTTGTTTGTCCTCGTGTGAGGATCGTAACGGAGTTTTCGGATTCCTCCAGCAGCCGTTTCACCCAGCACCAGTATTTTTCTCATACGTTGATCACTCCTCTAGGAATTAGTTTTGTTAAGGTAGACGAAATAATGATCCCAAAGGGTACGAAACGATAATAACCCAATTTTACGACTGGACAAACAGATCTTTCAGCACGTTATATGATTGAAAACCAAGAAGAGTGAGAATAAAGATGTGGGAGTTACCTAGACAGGTTGTTTTAGCAGCTCAATATGTACTCAAGATTAAGTATTGACATCATTAGTACGATCTTGTATTTTTGATATTAGGTCGTACGTCCGAATTAATTGTTGGACAGCAAAAATGATTTACCTGTTATACCGAGAGGAGAGAGAACTGTGAACGAACGTATGGTTAACCGAATTCAAGCGTGGTGTGCGTGGTCTGGAGCGGCTTTTGTCATTTTCTATGGTTTTACCTGGGTGATATTGGGACATAACTATCCGCCGCCAGATCCGAAGTTCACTGGAGCAGAGCTTGTGGCAAACTTTTATTTCCCGCACCGCGATACTATTTTATTAGGGCAATCCTTATCTACTTTTTTTGGGATGTTTTATCTCACCTGGTCCTGTCAATTGACGGTACAAATGTGGAAAAGGGAGAAGACACCGATCTTGTCGTTGTTGAATCTCACGGGGGGGCTGTTGACTGCTTGGGTGCTCTCCTTTGGCCCGGTGCTTTGGGTTTGGTGTGCTGAAATGGCGGGAACAGCAGATCCAGAGCTGATTAAGGCTGTTCACTTTATAGGCTGGTATACTTACGATATGACATACATGATTACGACGATTCAATCCTTTGCTATTGCTTTGTTTATATTTTTGGATAAGAAAAAACCTGCTATTATGCCTCGCTGGACTGCTTACTTGTCGATATTCACTGGAGTTTCCTTTCTGCCCCTCACCTTTTTACCCTATTTTAAAGAAGGCATATTTGCGCTCAATGGTTACTGGTCTTACCACGTTGCCTTTATTTCATATGGTTTGTTCACATTTGTAGTCAGCTACTATATGGCTAAGGATTTAAAGAGGGCTAAAGTTACCTCTGCGCCAGGCATTGGGCAAGCCGTGAGCCACCAGCATTTTGACTAAGCGGCAGCTATGAAATTAATAGAGTGAAGGTGTTATGATATGAACTTACAAATGGAGCCTGAATTCGTCCAAGTTACGCCGGTTAAACCATACATGTTATGTGTTATAGAGGATCGCACGAAAAATGAAGGGCACGGTATTGTCCGTATGAATCAGGCAGATATGGTCCGTTTGGGTCTGAGCCATGGGGATATCGTTGTTGTCACAGGCAAGCGTCAAAATGTTGCTCTCCTCAAACTCTCGGAGCTGGATGCCGGGGAAGGAGAGATTCAGATGGACGGTATTCTGCGGAAAAATGTTGGAGTGGATATCGGTGAACAGGTACATGTTACCAAGGTAACTCATACACCGGCTCGTTACGTTACATTGATTCCATCCTCCCATACCCAGTCCTATTTTATAGAGGAGGATCAGGACCAAGGCTTTTTCACACGCTTCATCAGAAAAATTCGTCCAAGAGAAAAAGAAAAGCAGGAAAGTGGAGAGGATATTCGGAAGTATCGGCGTGTAGTCGATGGATTGCCAACACTCAAGGGAGAACGGATATGTGTGGAGCTTTTTGGTCGTTCATTTGATTTTAAAGTTGTAGAAACGGTTCCTGAGGGGGTTGTTGTGTTTAATGATTCAACAGTAATATCCATCATAGGTGGGACTAAGTTACGTGCGCAAGGGGCAACGATTTCCTATGAGGATATAGGTGGACTTAGCAAGGAGGTTTCCAGAGTTCGGGAAATGGTGGAGCTTCCATTGCGCTATCCTCAGTTATTTGAGCAGTTGGGTGTCGATCCCCCCAGAGGATTGCTTTTGTATGGCCCTCCGGGGTGTGGCAAAACGCTCATTGCCCGGACGGTTGCTCAAGAATCAGGCGTTTATTTTATCCATGTCAACGGCCCTGAGATCATTCAGCAACATTATGGTGAGTCGGAGCAAATGCTACGGAGAATCTTCGAGGATGCGCAGGAGCATTCGGCAGCGATCATCTTTTTCGATGAAATTGATGCGTTGGCTCCTAATCGGGATACCGTGCTCGGTGATATGGAAAAACGGGTGGTCGCCCAGCTTCTTGCCCTCATGGATGGCCTTACATCGCGTGGTAGGATCATTGTTATTGCGGCTACTAATCTTCCTAACAATGTTGATCCTGCGCTGCGGCGTCCGGGTCGATTTGATCGGGAAATTGGTATAAATTCTCCAGACAAGGAAGGGCGGCTTGAGATCCTGAATATTCACACTCGGAAAATGCTGTTGGCTGATGATGTCCATATGGAACGGGTAGCCGCAATGACGCATGGTTTTCTGGGTGCTGATCTTGCTGCACTATGCCGCGAGGCTGTTATGGTGTGCATTCGTGAGGCTATGCCCCGCATTGATTTTATTCACTCCCAGCTTTCAGGTGAGCAACTTGCCGATATTAAGGTCAGCATGAAGCATTTTGATATGGCTTTGAATGAGATTGAACTTTCAACGATCCGGCAGGTTTCAACCGAAGTTGTGGATGTGAGATGGCAGGACATTGGTGGTTTGGAGGAAGTAAAGGATATTCTCCGCGAAGCGGTGGAACTGCCCTTGAAATACAGTGATCGTTTTGAGTATGCTCATACAAGACCCCCCAAAGGTATTCTTCTCACAGGTGCTCCAGGGACGGGCAAAACATTGATGGCTAAAGCTGTAGCGACGGAGAGTGAAGTGAATTTTATTTCAGTGAAGGGACCTGAGCTGCTCTCTAAATGGGTGGGTGAATCGGAACGAGGAATTCGTGAGATTTTTAAAAAAGCCCGTCAGTCTGCACCTTCGATCATTTTCTTCGACGAAATTGATGCTATCGTTCCCGCACGTGGTAAAGGGGATGGAGGTTCACAGGTGAGTGAGCGTATGGTCGGCCAATTTCTTTTGGAAATGGACAATATAGAGGACTTGCAGGGGGTGTTAATACTTGCAGCCACCAACCGTCCGGATCTATTAGATAAGGCCTTGCTCAGACCTGGACGCTTTGACTTTATTGTTGAACTACCTATTCCTGATTATGATACACGGTTGTCTATTCTTCAGGTACGTTGCCAAGGGCGGGCACTGGGGGAGGATGTTTCGTTTGCTAGTCTTGCCAAAGTAACCGAGGGAATGATAGGGGCTGATCTGGAGGCGCTTTGTCAGCGGTCAGCTATGCTTGCGATTAAGGAATCTATTGAGCAGTATCCCGAAAAACGGTTCTCACGTTTTCATATTGAGCAACGTCATTTTGATACTGCCCTTAGGGGCTTAGGCAAGTTCGTCAGCAAGACGATTTTAGAATAAGCCAACGTTTAAAAGTCAATATGCTCCAATCCAAAAGGCCATGCTTTCGTCCCTGCAATGGAACGTAACATGGCCTCATTTGGCTTAACGCTTTCTGTAAAAAGTTATTTAATGACGGCATGAATAATATTCAAGCCATCTAAAACCTTCTCGTCATCCGGGTCTAATATATATTGAATGGAAATGCCGAATATCGAGCCAATAACCATTCGAGTGATTAATTTGGGAGAAGCTTGTACATTCTCATTGATCGAATAATCACTGGCAATGTACTTTCCAATCACATCCGAAACTTCCTTAAAAAAGGCGCTTAACTCTTTGTTAAATGATGTGGACCACATGGCCATATTAAAGAAATCTAGTAGCAAACGGTATAGATCCGTGTTTTCCTTGATCAATTCCTGGCAGTACTCAACCAAAAAGGATACCTTTTCTGAAGTCGTGTCTATGTTCTGTAATTTATTTTCGATATTATTCAAATATTCTTGCTTTACAGATTTAAGAAGCTCCTTGAATAATCCTTCTTTATTATTGAAGTAATAATTTAATTGACTTAATACTACGCCTGCTTCTTCAGCTATATCACGCATGGAAACGTTAGCATAACCTTTGGCAGATATACATTTAAATGCAGCAGCGAGTATTTTATCAGATGTACCATTTCCTCCCTCAGTCATGTAGAAATCCCCTTCATTTAAATTCGGTCGTCCGTGCAAGAAAAGTATAAAATTTTATTCTAACCCTGTCAATTATCCATAGCGGCAACCAACAAGAAGTTAAACTGTTTCTAAAGACACTTAAAGGTGATTGGATCAGCCTGCAGATGCTTATTGAAAATCGATTTTATAGGGGGGGAATATGCTTAAGAGAGCTAAGAGGCGATTGGCAGCTGAGCAAGGATTTGAATCTGGAGAAGCGCAAGCGTTCGCCTTTGCAATGGGATTCTACCCTTTAAAGGGCTTATATAATCCAGAAAATCCCGTTGCAACAGCGATTGTAAGATCAAATCATTCGCATAGCGGTGGATCACCGTCGAAGCCTATCCATTTATTCCCCTAGAAGCTTCAAAAAATTGGCCGGCACCGTAATTTGCTGATTATTAATCATAATCTTCCGAAGCTCCTCTATGGAGTCCTCTTCACCTCTAGCGTCTTTAATCTCCTTAATTTCACGATGCAGTCGCTCCATTTGAAGATCGAGCGCATTAGCGGAATCTGCTGCGTTCTTTAATTCACGTGTCAGACTTTCGGGAACGGACTGGTTGTACTTATAAAAGATTTTATGCTCCAGACTGGCCCAAATATCCATCGCAATGGTTCGAATTTGCACTTCTACGCAGACTAGTTCCTCACAGTCCGACATGAATACAGGAACTTGTATCAGCAAATGCAGGCTCTGATAACCGTTTGGTTTGGGATTCTTGATGTAATCCTTAATTTCCAGTACCTTCAAGTCACTTTGTCTCTGAAGCATGTTACTGACATCATAAATGTCAGAAATAAAAGAGCAAGTAATACGTAAGCCGGCGATATCCTTAATATGATTTTTGACAGCATCCAGGGATAACTCGCTATTTTTACGAAGCATTTTGTTCATGATGCTCTCAGGAGATTTAAGGCGTGATTTGGTATGCTCAATAGGGCTGTAATCGTGCAATGCTTGAAATTCCTGTTTTAATATTTCAATCTTGGTTTCCATTTCGTCCAGCGCAAATTTATAGATTAGCATAAATCGCGTGATGTCATGCTTTAGCTTTTTGATCTTGTCCATAGGATCTTCCAAGTGCATATGTAATTCTCCTCACACATAGATGTCATAATCTTGCTAAGCGTTCGCCTTTGCAATGGAATTATCACCATATAAATTACAATTCCCAACAATCCCATTGCAGTAGCGATCGTAAGCTCAAATGATTTTGAGCGGTAATTCCCACCTTAAATTTTAAAGCGCCACAGGAATTTTACGTTTTTCTTTAAAATAGACCCATTCCCGGAAGCCGATATCCTTCAGCATTGCCTTTACTTCTTCCCAATCATCGCCTACCCGCGAAGGCTTATGGGCATCCGAACCAAAAGTGACCTCCACACCAAAATGGTGCGCTCTTTCTAAAATAGAAGCAGACGGGTACCATCCGCCACTCAGCTTGGTTTTACCCGAAGTGTTAATTTCAATCGCCACATTGGATTCCGCAATTACCCGCAAGGTTTCATCAATGGCTGTATCGGCAGGAATGTCTGAAAAAGCAGGGAAGTTCCCCTTCATTGCGTCAATATGACCCAAAATCTGAAACATGCCACTTCGCGCAGATTCCTGAATGAGCGCATAGTAGGCTTGTTTGACCTCAATTTTACGAGCGTCGCTTAATTTGTTCCAACGGTTACGGTTAAAAATGCTATCCCCTTCGACATTGTGAATCGACCCAATTAGGTAATCAAATGGATAAGGAGCCAGAGTGGAACGATATAATTCAGCGAAATCAGGAAAATAATCTGTTTCCAATCCGAGGAGCACGTCAATACGGCCTTCGTATTCCTTTTTAAGCTGTTGTACCTCTTCTACGTATTCAGCAAGCTGTGACTTAGCCATATAAATTTTAGGAAAAGCCTGATCCTGTTCGCTGCCCAGGAAAGGGGAATGGTCCGAAATACCAATCGCTTGTAAGCCCGACTGAATGCCTGCTTCAATGTAATCTCGAATGTTTCCGTCTGCATGACCGCAGCGGAAATGATGGGTGTGCAGATCAAATTTCATAGCCTGTCTTCCTTTCGTAATCAGGGTTTATAATTCGTATGGTGTTCATAGTGAATTACGTTATTCAGAACTGGTAAAATTGGTCTCCGGCATCCCCTTCAGATCACTTAAAAATTGCTGCATGGCTGAGTTTAGATATCGGCCGGATTTATAAATCACTCCTACCGGATGACTAACTTCCAGCTCGGGAATATGGATCATTTTTAATGTGCCTGCACGCAGTTCAGAAGTGACCGATAGTCTAGAAATAATGGCAGCACCGAGATTAATTTCGACCATCCGTTTGACTTCCTCACTGCTGGACAACTCGATCACGACATGAGGTACGATTTGGTGCTTTTTAAATACATCGTCCACGAATTTTCGTCCCACCGTATCGGGAGAGAGCAGAATAAGCGGAATTTCCCGAAGGGCTTCAATGGTAGCATGTGGTTGTGAGGCCAGCGGATGAGTAGGAGACACGACTAGCTCGAAGGAATCGTAATACAGAACCGAAGTGCTTAAATTGGGATTACGTTCGATCAGATAGCCGATGCCAACATCAATAAGTCCGTTCTCCACCTGCTGATAAATCATTGAGGAAGCCATGGATTGAATGGAGGTTTTGATGAGAGGGAACTGATCCTGAAAGTAGGAAAGCACGCGCGGTAAAATTTGAATAGCGATGGATGTTGTGGTACCCAGCGCAATGTGACCCTGCGGTGTTTCGTTTAGATCGTACAATTTTTGTCTTAATTCCTCAACAACCTCCAATATGCGCTCGGCGTGTTCCAAAAAAACAGCTCCCCGGTCGGTCAGGGTGACGGGCTGATTGCGGTCAATCAGAATGGTTTTGAACTCATCCTCTAGACTTTTAATTTGGGCGGACACCGCCGGCTGCGTCAAATTGAGAAGTTCTCCGGCTTTGCGGAAGCTCATTGTTTTGGAAATCATGATAAGTGTTTCAAGTTGACTGATGTTCATGAAGTTCCTCCTCTCTTTTCTTAATCTTGTCGCAGCTGTATAGAATGAATATTTTTAGCCAATCCATAGGTTCATATGTAAAACCGTCGTTATGCTTTATTTCATTAAATTATAGGTTATTCGAGCAGGAAGGGCAATGAATCGAAGCAGAGCACCTTAAAGTGTGGTATATTGGGAAATAAAGACTAAAGTCCTGATATCCTTCAAAAATAATCAGTCTAAAACCGGTAATAAGCAAAGATATAGGACATTATTCACATTTTTTGTGGTTTAGCTATAAAAAATTACCGGGCAGCTGTCGATAAGTGATAGAGAGAGCATTTTGTTGAGGATCGATGCGTTTTACAGTAATATTTAATTAAAAAATTCTAATTTAAATGGGACTTTTGTTGTATGTCTAAAAGCCCATCGTAAAGGGGCGCTTTGATCGTGAAGGCAGAAGTGATAAATCCTTTTTTGGAGTCGGCGCGACGGGTCATTGAACAATTGATCCAAGTATCTCCTTCACCCGGAAATCTTGGTGTGAAAAATGTCGAGCTGGTGGACGACCACATCTGGATTATGATCGGGATGACCGGACAGCTTAGCGGAAATATTGTGTTCGGCCTGAATGAACAGGTGGCGCTACGTATGGTATCAGCGATGATGGGCGGATTTGTGTTGACTGAAATTGATGAGATGGGAAAAAGCGCAATTTCAGAATTGGGCAATATGATTAGTGGTAATGCCAGTACGATTTTGTCCAATCAGGGAATTGTCGTGGATATTACGCCTCCGCAGGTCATGAAATCAGAAAACTTGACCACTTTTGTGCCTCAGCGTGCCCTTTATATTCCGCTCACGGTGGAAGGAATCGGCGAGCTGGATATTCAGGTGATGATCTCTTAATATTAAAGGAGCAAGTTTCCTTAATGTGGAGGGATGACCGTGAGTATACTACAGGACAAGATAGTTGTGATTACAGGTGCATCTAGTGGGATTGGAGCCCTTTGCGCTCAGTTGTTAAGCGAAAAGGGCGCGATTCCTATTTTAACAGCACGC
>NZ_WUDQ01000710.1:0-1629 GCF_009827695.1 Paenibacillus sp. OT2-17
CTTTCATTCCTTATATCCTCCCAAGATTAATTATTTAGGTATTACTTTCGATTAGATACTCCTCATGGTCTACTGCTATATGAAGGTTACTTGGTTATAATAAAGTGTGGTGTAACACCATAGTCAAGGAGGGATTTCATGGAGAATAATGTTCAAACTCATTTAACGTCAGGACAATTTGCAAAAGTGATGGGTATTAGCAAGGATACTTTATTTCACTATGATCGACTTGGAATTCTTTCTCCTGAATTTAAAGCTGAAAATGGGTATAGATATTATTCAATTAATCAAATCGATGTTTTTAAAGTGATTTCAATACTTAAAGAATTAGAAATGCCATTAAAAGAGATAAAAGAGTATTTAAATAAAAGGTCACCTCAGGAGCTCATTGTCCTACTTGAGAAAGAAGAGGCAATGCTGAATTCTAAAATTAAACAACTGCAAAAAATGAAAAATATAATATCAGAGAAGAAACGAATTACCCAAGCAGCAACTGAGATCGTTACAACTGATATTATTATTGAGGAAAAAAAGGAGGAGTTTTTGGTAGTAACAGAGGCTGATCCTTACACAAATGATAAAAGCATTTACGATTCTATGATAAAACACGAAAAGTACTTGAACATTTATAGTATTGATGCTTCCCATACAGTAGGCTGGATGAGAGATACTAAAAGAGTCTTAACAAATGAAACATTCAATTATGATTATCTTTTTACTAGAGTTAGTAAAAAATCAAATTATTCAAATTTCAAGCGAGAAAAAGGAACATATTTAATCGCGTACCATACAGAGGGATACTCAAGCGTATGTGACACTTATGATCGAATAATAAGTTATGCTAAAGATAAGAGCATAGAATTACAGGGATTTTTTTATGAGGATGTTTTGTTAGATGATCTTTCAGTTAGAGGTTATGAAGAGTATTTAATTGAGATCTCTGTTCAAATTTTAAAGATGTAGATTAGAAAACAAAGAAGACCCATCACGGTAAATCAAACTTTCCTGCTGGTTAAACATCCATGCATCCCAATAAAACATTTTCCTCGCTGTAGTGAATGCCTAATGTCTGTTGAGCCGTACTTACTACTATTAATTGGGGTGATCTACAGATCGCAAGAGATAATGAATGCAAACATTCAAAAAATACAGGTTGAAAATAGTACCATATCGAACTATAATATTAGTACGATATGGTACTTTTTTTGAGAAAATGGAGGTGCACATGGGAATTATAAAAGGAAGATCTGTTTTTTTATCAGCATCCATAGATGCATTGCTGGCTAGAATAGTTTCAAGAAAACACAGGGAATCTGAGGTTGATACTTTAACAGCAACTCAAGCAAGGATTTTGTTTTATCTTTGGACGAAAGACGAAATACCTATACATGAAATCTCAAGGGTTACCAATCTTCAAAAGTCAACTTTAACGAGTATATTAGCTAAGTTGGAAAAAGCAGGACATATCAGTTTTATGCCTTGCCAAACAGACAAACGGAAAACAATAGTTAAAGTAGTGAACAGAAATGAAAAATTAGTGGAATTGAACAAAAAGATTATTGATGAAGTCGGAGAGATTTTTTACAAGGGATTTAGCGAGGAAGAAATAGCATTGTATCAAAGTTTCTT
>NZ_WUDQ01000711.1:0-1617 GCF_009827695.1 Paenibacillus sp. OT2-17
GCATCAGCTTCGAACGAAGCGCATCATTAGGCGCATGAATGGATATTGCCAGATTAATCTGGGTATCCTCGTCGGCAAATTTATAAATATTCGGTACAATACCGCTGGTCGACACTGTGATATGACGTTGACCAATGTTCAGACCTTTTTCATGAACCATTGTACGTAAAAACGTCATGGTCGCTTCATAGTTTTCAAAAGGCTCGCCCGAGCCCATAATCACGATGCTACTCACTCGTTCATTGGTTTTATCCAAAATTTTCTGAGCCTGCACCACCTGTGCAGTAATTTCACCAGCCGTCAGGTTCCGTTTAAGGCCTCCGAGCGTCGAAGCGCAGAAAGTACAACCAATCCGGCAACCCACTTGAGTCGTTACACAAATGCTGTTTCCGTAATTGTGTCTCATAATGACCGTTTCAATGGCATGATCATCGTGCAAACCGAACAGGAATTTTACTGTACCGTCCTTCGATTCCAACTTTGTAATTTCACTAAGCGTCACAAAACTAAATTGCTCCTCAAGCTTCTCTCTCAGCGCCTTGGACAAATTCGTCATCTCGCTGAAATCATTGACTCGCTTCACATACAGCCAGTCAAAAATTTGTCCTCCACGAAAAGCAGGCTCGCCATTGTTCTTGGCCCAGTCCTGAAGCTCCTCCAGAGTTAAATCATATATAAAAGGTTTCATCAATGTTTGCACCCGTTCCTTCTTCATTAAGTTCTGTTTGATCGCAGATAGTATTTTTCATTCTTCCTATTTTAGCACAAATCCCTGAGGGGGTAAAAATTTTTCGTCTTCATGCAAAAAACCGCCGGAAATGTTCCGGCGGAATGTGGAAATACTGGTGGAAAGCTGCCTGGAATTCTCTTCCGCGCTATTTCACCCGACGCAGGCGCGCGATATAAAATCCGTCGCTGTGGAAATGCTGCGGTAACAGCTGTACCGAGCCTCCCTGTATACTATCCTTTTCGCGGCTCACGTCTGGGAAGGAATGACCCTCTGCCAATTCATACTCTGGATGTTCGCTTAAAAATTGAGTCAATTGTCCTTCATTTTCGTCCGGTTCAATCGTGCATGTGCTGTATACCAGAATACCACCTGGCTTCAACAGTCCCGCCACACTATCCAGCAGCTCATGCTGAAGCTGTGTAATGTCGCGAACATCCTGCGCAGTTTTGCTCCAACGCAGGTCCGGTTTACGACGAATCACTCCAAAGCCAGAGCATGGTGCATCCAGCAAAATACGGTCAAAAGAAGCTGGAGCATATCGTTCCTTCAGTTCTAGCGCATCACCAGTGACTGTTTCCACGGCATCCAGGCCAAGTCGATTAGCCTGTTCACGAATTAATTGATGCTTATGGGCATGCAGATCATTCGCAACTATCCGTCCGTGATCCTTCATCAGCTCAGCCATATGAGCTGTTTTGCCACCTGGAGCGGCACAGCAATCCAGTACCAGCATGCCAGGCTCAGGAGCGACTGCTTCGGCAACGAGCATGGAGCTTTCATCCTGTACGGACAGCAATCCGTCCGTATACCACGAAGTAAGCGCCATATTTCCACCGCTACGAACAACAATCCCATAGGGACTAACTGCCGAAGGAACGGCATCAAGC
>NZ_WUDQ01000712.1:0-1615 GCF_009827695.1 Paenibacillus sp. OT2-17
TCTTGCACTTCGGAGCGACTGGAATCGAATTTTGCAAAATCCTGAACTAGATATGTGAAAATAATTACAAACATAGAGGAGTGTGTAGGTATGGGAGTGCCTATCGTGAAGGAGAGCGTCCAAACTGACAACAAGACAGGCGAGCATATTAGCCTGAAAGAAAAGATTTCGTATGGTATGGGTGACTTTGGAAACGGATTCAAGTTTGATTTTGTGCAGTTGTATTTGCTGAAATTTTTTACAGATGTAGCAGGGGTTTCTGCAGGAGCCGCCGCAGGCATTTTCTTGGTCAGCAAGCTGTTTGCCGCCATCTGTGATCCCATTGTCGGGTCCTTTGTTGATTATCGCAAACATATCGGTTCACGTGGAAAATTCAGGCCTTTTCTTATCGTTGGAAGCGTTATCCTTGCAATTCTTACGGTTCTAACCTTTATTTCGCCGAATATTTCACCCACAGGCAAACTCATTTACGCCTATGCGTCCTATATGATCTGGGGAATCGGCTACTCTATTGTAAACATTCCATACGGCTCGCTGGGTGCCGCCATTACGCAGGATACTCATCAGCGTGCTTCATTGTCATCTTTCCGTCAGGCAGGATCTCTGGGCGCATTATTCGTCACGAGTGTCGTTGTCATGCCGCTTATTTTACTGTTTCCTAACCATCATGTTGGCTATCCGGTTGTGATGGGGATTATGTCACTCATTGGTGTGATCGCTTTCATCATATGTTACCGAGGAACGAAAGAACGTATTATTAGCCAGTCCGGGCCAAAAGAGAAGCTATCTATAGGCGTTATCGTGCATACCTTTACGAATAACAAGCCTTTGCTGGTACTCGTTTTGATGACGATTTTCACCATATCCGCGTACAATATTAAGTCCGCACTGCTGATCTATTTTGCCGAATATAACTTGGGGCATGTAGAATTAATGGCTTATATGAATTTTATTATTATCGGTTCGTCGCTACTGGGTGTGTTGTTCCTGCCCAAGCTGGTACGGCGCTTCGGTAAACGAAAAACAGCTATACTGGGGATGCTGGTTAGTGTCATTGCCGACTCTATTAACTTTTTCATGCCTTCAAATGTATATATTTTCACAATCCTGGCCAGTATTTCGTTCATTGGTATTAGTATTCCTAACGGGGTTACCTGGGCATTCGTGTCCGATATCATTGATTATGGCGAATGGTCATCCGGGGAGCGTAAGGAAGGGATTACTTACTCGTTATTTAACTTTTCACGTAAGTTGGCTCAATCCTTGTCTGGCTTTCTATCGGGTATTGGACTAGCGCTCATCGGGTATGTTCCGAATGTGGTTCAGTCCTCTGGAACGCTGCTTGGGATCAAGGCATTACTTTGTCTCTATCCGGCTGTTGCCCTGGCTTTGGCCATGCTGGTCATCGGTAAAATGTACAAGCTGACTGACAGTAGACATGCAGAAATGGTTCAAGAGTTGCAGCGTCGACATGCGGACAACCGCGTATAATTTGTGAAAGTCTTCTTTTCCGGGCGGCTCCTGTGGTATGGTGGGTATATAATTTTTTTAGAGCCTCACTAAGGAAAGGATACGTAGATGGCAGCTACCATTAAAGACATTGCCAAATTGGCTA
>NZ_WUDQ01000713.1:0-1608 GCF_009827695.1 Paenibacillus sp. OT2-17
TCTTTATTTCTAAGGGGTAACTCACTCTCGTTGCCAACGTAAAAACACCTCCAAGGTTATCTCCATATCTTACGACATGGCTCGATTCTCTTGAAGGTGTTTTGATTTGTCTCACGTTATGGGGTCACTCCCTCTATAAATTATGGTGTAAGGCCTCTTTCACTGATATCGCTTGAATATTTTTTCAAACATAAGATTTTTGAATTTAATTTTATTAATGATCTGGCACATTTAGGCTTGCATCACGTTCTAGAGAACATCAATAACGATGTGTCACTACCCTTGAAATCTTAATCTTCTGAACTAATCGTTCAAAATTACGATCTTACCATTCGCATCATTACTCTCCATTAAAAGATGAGCTTCCCGGATTTCTTCTAGCTTGAAAACTTTAGCAATCGGCGGAACAATTCCATGTTCTTTAATATGATTGAACAGGTCGATTAGTACGTTTTCTTTGATAACTTCACTTGTAAATACCGTAAAATAAACACCTGTCGGTATATCAATTAACGGTTCAAAGGAATCAAGTGTCCATTCATTTCCCAGTATCCCTGACATGCATAAGGTCCCTTGCTCTGAAACCAGTTGCAATGATTCCTTTATTGTAACGGTACCGACCAACTCCAGGACCTTGTCTACGCCATTTGGAGCGATTTTATAAACTTCTTTTGTAAAATACTCATCATCGAGTAAAGCAAAGTCTGCTCCAGCCTGCTGAAGATATGCTAGCTTTCCGTTGTTCCGAGTGGTTGATATGACTGTGGCGCCTGTACTTTTTGCTAGCTGAAGGGCAGCCAGACCAACAGAACTCGTCCCACCGCGAATGAGAAGCACTTCGTCAGCAGTTAATTGGAGACATTCGAATAAGGACGCATACGCCGTATAATACATTTCTGGAATTGCAGCGAGCTCAGTCCATTTCATTTCAATTGGAATGGAATAAACCTGTTTTGAAGGAATCAAAACATATTCAGCATAACTTCCATCAAATTCTCGGCCTAATCCCCCCATTAATGAAGCAACACGCTCCCCTTTTTGAAATGTGCTGTCAGATGGATCTTCGATCTGCCCTATGCATTCAATACCAATAATCCGTGGGAATTTGACGGATAGGGAATGTCCCTGTCTTGTAAACATTTCAGAGCGGTTTATTCCAAAAGCTTTGATCTTAACAAGTACCCAACCTGGTTTAACTTTGGGGATTGGAACTTCTTTTATCTTTAGTTCTTCAGGTTTACAGGCCCTTTCCAGTACAACAGCCTTCATAAAAGTGATCTCCCCGATCCAATGTAGATTCGTTTTTCAAACTGAATGAATACTGCATTCGTTCCAATAGCGAGACACGCTGACAATACACTTCCCCACAGAATCTTATCTATATTCATGGTTCGTAAGCCATCATTTAATATCGAGCCTAATCCGCCTGCATTTATAAATGCTGCTATAGTCGCCATTCCAACCGTAGATACGGATGCTAGCCTTAATCCTGTAAAAAGAGCTTTGATGGCCAAAGGCACACGAACATGAAGCAATACCTGAATACGGCTCATACCAAGCCCAGTGGCTGCCTCAATAATAGACTGTTCAACATGATTCAAACCTGCA
>NZ_WUDQ01000714.1:0-1607 GCF_009827695.1 Paenibacillus sp. OT2-17
CTGTCGTTTTCACAGATCCAGAATGCTCCAGTGTAGGCTACACAGAGACACAAGCCAAAGAAAAAGGCTACAATGTCAAAGTTGGCAAGTTCTCTTATGGAGCAAACGGTCGTGCGGTTTCCCTGAACGCTGCTGAAGGTTTTGTGAAAATCGTAGCTGACGCTGACACAGGTCTGGTACTGGGTACGCAAATCGTAGGTCTGGAAGCTTCCAACCTTATTGCTGAGCTGGGTCTGGCGATTGAAATGGGTGCTACACTCGAAGATATCTCCTTGACTATTCATGCTCACCCTACATTGGGCGAAATCGTTATGGAAGCAGCAGAAGTCGTGCTGGGTCATCCGATCCACGCATTGGCACCACGTCGCTAATACCATTTTTCATTATCTCGTTTTTGGTTTTCATACATGACAAAGAGAGGCAAGGAGCGCTATATCTGCGCTCTTTGTCTCTTTTTTTTCAAACTTTAGGATTTTCAGGACTACCATGAAAATTCACACAGTACATGGTCAACGAAGCACCGTACATGATAAACTAAATATAGATATTGGTGCAGAAAAAGAATTTTAAAGATTAGAATCTGGCGATGCCAGGTTTTTATTCATGCTCAAAGGAGAGGAATAACGTGCGTAACTATTTGGAACTGCTGGAGGATATTTTAGAGAATGGAGTAAAAAAAGAGGATCGTACAGGAACGGGTACACTATCTGTTTTCGGAAGACAACTTCGTTTTGATCTGGCCAAGGGCTTCCCCTTGGTGACCACCAAAAGAGTACATTTGAAATCCGTTATTCATGAGCTGTTATGGTTTTTGCGGGGAGATACCAACATTTCTTATCTCAAGGAGAACGGAGTTACCATTTGGGATGAATGGGCGGATGAGCAGGGCAATCTGGGGCCTGTATATGGATCACAATGGCGCTCGTGGGAAACAACAGATGGACAACATATTGACCAAATTTCGAATGTCATTGAGGCTATTAAAAATAATCCGGATTCACGTCGACACATCGTCAGTGCTTGGAATGTAGCTGAAATCGAATCGATGAAGTTGCCGCCATGTCATTTTGTATTTCAGTTCTATGTAGCTGGAGGGAAACTTTCCTGTATGCTAACGATGCGTTCTGTGGATACCTTTTTAGGGTTACCGTTCAATATCGCAAGTTATGCATTGCTAACGCATATGGTTGCACAGCAGTGCGGTTTGGAGCCCGGCGAATTTATTTGGTCAGGCGGCGATGTGCATATTTATTCAAATCATATGCAGCAAGTGCATACGCAGTTGGAACGTGATCCTTATCCGTTGCCTCAGTTGAAAATTCTGCGCAAGCCGGATTCGATTTTTGATTATACCTACGACGATTTTGCTTTTGAAAATTACGAGTATCATCCAGGGATTAAGGCGCCTGTCGCCATCTGATTAGAGGAGGTGGAAAAATGGGCATTTCAATGATATGGGCTATGGCACAAAATGGTGTGATTGGCCGGGATAACAAACTTCCCTGGCGCCTCCCTAGAGACATGGCCTTTTTCAAAGAACAGACGATTAATAAAACGGTACTCATGGGACGCAAGACGTGGGAATCCTTTGGAGGAAAAAGCCTGCC
>NZ_WUDQ01000715.1:0-1595 GCF_009827695.1 Paenibacillus sp. OT2-17
GAATTCCGTACAGAAGGATTTGTGACTCCTTTCCGTACGGAAACTGAAGGCCAAAAACGCTGGAAAGCTGCTAAAACGCGAGAGGATGATTGTCCTATCTGGTGGGATGCGAGGGAATTGGCCCGACGAATTCCAGGTTTGGATGAACAAGCGATCGGGGCAATATATCGTTCAAAGGAGACACAAGTGGCTCCTGTCCAGCTTTGCCATGCTTATGCAGGTGCTGCTGCGGTGCTGGGGGCAACGGTATGGTCTGGTACACAGGCAGAGCAACTGGTCATACAGAATGGTCGAGTTTGCGGTGTTCGAACAGATAGTGGCTTTTTTTCCTGCGATCAGGTCATTATTGCCGGAGGCTTGGATAGCATGAAATTGCTAGCGCAGGTTGGATTTGAATATCCACTTTATCCGGTCAAGGGCGAAGCGGTAGCGGTCTCCTTGAAGGATCACCCGTTAGAATACACCATTTATGCTGATGATATTTACCTCGTGCCTAAACAGAATAACGAGCGTTGGATTGGGGCAACAAGCCTTCCGCATCAATATGACGAAGAGGTGACCGTAGGAGGCTTGGAGGGGTTGCTGGCACGTGCCTCTGCTTGGCTGCCGCGCGTCCGTGAAGCTTCTTTTATACGCACTTGGGCGGGCTTACGTCCGCAGGCCGCATCAGGTCATCCTTTTATAGGCACTGTCCCTGGGGTCGAGGGCGTATATGCTGCCGTCGGGCATTATCGCAACGGTGTCCTGCTGAGTGATGCTACCGGGCGTGCGCTGGCAGCTATGCTTAATGGGGCTGGTGCAGCTGAACTTGGGATAAGTAGATTTTCTTCTGAGCTCCTCAAGGAGGAAAGCTTATGAAGCTGACGATTAACGGCCAGAGCCTGACCTTTTCTAATCGAATCACTCATGTGGATCAATTGCTACATGAGCTTGATGTAAAGGTGAAAACCGTAGTGGTAGAGCTGAATCGGCGTATATTGACCCGTGAAGATCATGATGAAGCGGTACTGAAGGATGGAGATTGCCTAGAGATTGTACATTTTGTGGGAGGCGGTTGATCATGTTAACCATTGGAAAAGCATCTTTTACCTCAAGGTTGTTGTTGGGAACAGGAAAATTCTCTGATCTAGATATCCAATCCCAAGCCGTAGAGGCTGCTGAGACGGAAATATTGACGTTTGCTGTACGGAGATTGAACTTGGAGGAACGGGATAAGCAGCATTTTCTCGATATGCTGGATTTGAGCCGGTATACACTTCTTCCCAACACAGCAGGGGCTACAACAGCAGAGGAGGCCATTCGTATTGCCCAATTGGCAAAAGCCTCCGGCTTGTGCGATATGATTAAGGTGGAAGTCATTGGGGATAGCAAGACACTGCTGCCTGACCCTTTTGAAACGTTGAAGGCTAGTGAAAAGCTGTTAGAAGAAGGCTTTATCGTGCTGCCCTACATATCGGACGATGTGATTCTAGCCAAGAGGCTACAAGAGCTTGGAGTACACGCCGTTATGCCTGGAGCTTCACCGATTGGTACAGGACATGGTTTGCTCAATCCGTTTTCATTAGAGCTAATTATTGAACAGGCGGAGGTCCCGG
>NZ_WUDQ01000716.1:0-1593 GCF_009827695.1 Paenibacillus sp. OT2-17
TTCAAAATCAGGTTGTACATAAAAAGTACCTTGTTCTTGATGTGTATCCTCGTAATTATTGGGACGAAGCATATCTATCACAGATACATCCCAGCGAAAACACAGTTCGCCCGATGCAGTCTGGCCCCAATCGCCCATTCCAAAAGCAGTCAGTGCCTTCAGCCAACCCTTCAATTCCTCCATGAAAGGTCCATTGAAATTAAAATCAGATACCGTTTCTCCCGCAAACCCTTCCGGATTTGAGATTGTAGGAACAAGGTCTAAAAGGGCACCGTTCTTGGGATCAGCTCCGTTCGTACTCTCCTGCTGGATTAGACCTACCTGAAGCATCCATTGCAGCAGACACTGGATAGATATCCACCCTTCTGATCCTACATACTGGGAGACGGCACACAGCATATAGCGAAAATGCTGCATAGACGCTTCGGCCTTGCCGTATCTTTCCATGAGTGTAGCAAAAATATGCTTGCGCATTTGCCAAGCAGACAAACGAATCCAAGTCTCCAGTTCCGTTTCCTGAACGCGAAAAGACACAGTTTCTTTCACTAACAGACCCAAACTGAGTAGCAAATCCATCATTACCACCGTTTGCACTGGATACAGCTCTGCATGCGCATAATGCAACCCAAGACCTATCAGGTCCTCTGGGCGAAAGGGGGTCAGTTCATTCAATTTTTGCAATGACCGCTTATGTATGGTTCCTTTGGCCGTCAAAGGAACGCCCTGTACCGCAATACGTGACAACGCATGCAGCAAATCCGACTCCAGGCCTGTCATTGATTCATGTACCGTTATCGGATGATCCGAATGCATCATGTTTATTGGATTTTGCTCTAACAACATATCGTACAGATCCGGTAGCCGATGAACCGGAATATATAAAATTCGTTCGCCCCACGATTTGGTAACAGCCTCCAGCCAGCCCCGGGCACGTAATCCACGCAGTGCCAGTTTCGTTTCGACTCCGCTTAACGCTCCCCGGGTAAGCTGTATAGGTTCTTCTTCCTTCATGGGCTGTCCCGCGTACCGGATAAAGCATTGTCTAAGCACCAGCAGCTCATCTGATGAAAGCTCATTCCAGCTGTCTTGCGTGTTCGTTACGCCCATTCTTGATTAGGCCTCCTTTTTCTTTCCACGATCTCCAGGCTTATCATCCCGGCCTACGATAGCCTCTGTCACACTAAATCTGCGAACCGCATATTCATAGCCTTGCTCAATCAGAAACAGCTGACGACGAGCTGCAAAATCCGTCTCCTTGCTATTCTCCGTCACTAGCGCATAAAAATAAGCTTTATTCTCGCCCGACTTTGGTCGCAAAATGCGGCCCAGTCGCTGCGCTTCTTCCTGACGAGAGCCAAAGCTACCCGATACCTCTATGGCTACTGCCGCATCCGGCAGATCCACCGCAAAGTTTGCAACCTTGGATACCAATAGGGTCCGAATTGTCCCCTTGCGGAACGCATCAAACCAACGCACCCGCTCCGTCTGGCTCATTGAACCCGTAATCAGTGGGACACCGAGCTCCTGAGCCAATATACGCAATTGGTCCAAATACTGACCAATAATAAGCGTGGGCAAGCCGCTGTGCTGCTG
>NZ_WUDQ01000717.1:0-1592 GCF_009827695.1 Paenibacillus sp. OT2-17
CGTTAATGCCTTCGTGCGGGCTGGCAGCCGCGTGAGCAGATTGACCAAAAAATTCGAATTGTACAGCATCAATCGCCAGTGATTTGCCTGATTTTTCGTAACGGTCATAAGGATGCGTCATAAGTGCTATGTCGCAATCATCAAACAATCCGGCAGCGGCCATAGGGACCTTTGCACCGCGTGTTTCTTCGGCAGGTGTGCCATATACCCGTACTTCTCCACCAGTTTCGTCGATGATCGACTTGAGGCCGACGGCAGCACCAGTACTCATCATACATATCAAATGGTGCCCACAGGCGTGTCCTAGACCTTTCAGAGCGTCATATTCTGCCAGAAAAGCGACAACCGGCCCGGGTTTTGCAGCTTTGTAAGTTGCAATAAAGGCTGTTTCAATGCCCAATACAGGTGCCTGGACCTCAAATCCGTGAAAAACCAGTTCTTCTTTTAAACGGGCAGCGGCCAGAAATTCCTCGTTTCCAAGTTCAGGATTTGCGCCAATAAATAACGAAATGTCCTTAAACCGTGGGGCATGCTGCTCGATGGTCTGTTGAATGGTCTGTTTAAAATCCATGCTGAAAACTCCTTTATATAAGCTGTAATGTAGGTACTGCGTTAGGTATGCTGAAATTGTACTATAACATTCATTGCATAATCATGCATATTCATTTATAATGACACAATCTTATTTATTATAAAGAATTTAAGGAGAGAAAAAAAGATTGAAAAAGGCATATCGTTTTACCGCCCTGGTTTTGACGGCGGTTATCTTGCTGTTGACTGGTCTTCCCATGCTCAATGCATACGGAACGGAAGCAAAGCCACAGAAAAAACTTGTAGTGGGCATGAGTGCCGACTTTCCGCCGTATGAGTTTCATAAAGTCATTAACGGTAAGGATACCATTGTTGGGTTCGATGTGGATATCGCCAAGGAAATCGCCAAAGATTTGGATGCGGAGATGGTCCCTGAAGACATGAGTTTTGACTCTTTGCTGCCTGCTCTGCAAAGTGGTCGTGTAGACTTGGTACTGTCCGGTATGACACCAACGGATGAACGCAGAAAGAGTATTGATTTTTCGGATGTATACTATCGCTCCAAGCAAGTCATCATGGTACGCCCAGAGGATAAAGACAAATATCCGACGATGGATGCTTTGAAAGGCGAGAAGATCGGAGCACAAAAGGGAAGTATTCAGGAAGAGATTGCTCAAAAAGTGCCCAATGCCTCTGTAACTTCACTGGATAAAATATCTGACCTGGTACTCCAGCTGCGGACCCAGCGTGTGAACGCTGTCGTGATCGAAGATACGGTTGCTAAAGGATACACGTTAGACGGTACCGTAACCCTTGCCAAGGCTGTGCCTGAGGATGCGGGAGCAGAAACAGCTGTAGGTATCCGTAAAGGGAATGCAGAATTGCTTGCTTCTGTAAATAAAACGTTGGCTCGCCTGAAAGCAGACGGGTCGATTGAGAAGTTTTCCACGGAAGCGAGTGCACTTTCTGCGGATCGTCAGGTTTCTTCTAATAACATTGTAGATATTTTTTGGAAATACCGCAGTTTATACGCTACGGGTATCGGCTACACCTTGTTGCTG
>NZ_WUDQ01000718.1:0-1586 GCF_009827695.1 Paenibacillus sp. OT2-17
CGAAGCAAGGAATTACCGTAATTCGTTCCAGCCATATTTTATCCGAAGTCGAACAAATCGTTGACCATGTCGGTATCATTGCCGGCGGCGTATTAGCTTATCAAGAGGCGGTCACTCCAGGACAAAGCCTGGAATCGTTGTTCATGCAGATTGCACAGGAATACCGAAAAGGGGATGAGTAGGATGCAGCAATATATAGCCGCCGAACATCTAAAATTAAAGCGTACCTTCACAAAAAAGTTGGTCTGGCTTGCCCCCATCGCTACTCTTCTTCTGTGTACCGTACTCATGGGGGGACGTATGCTCCAAAGCGCCAGCTACAATTGGTGGTATTTCATGCTGCTGCCAGGTGCCCTCACCTTAATGTGCTCAGGAGTGATCCAAAAGGATTGCAAGAAGCTGAAATACCGTGCTGTCCTCGGCATGGCTGTAGATTTGGCTCAGGTATGGTACGGTAAAATCGGGGTTTGCGTAAGACTCTTAATGGTTTCCTTTATTGTCCTATTTATAGGGATAACTCTTGGCGGATTCGTATTCTCAACTTCTGTGACACTAGCAGGAAGCGTTGCTGCAACTCTAATCCTCTTCATCACCTTTTTGTGGCAAGTTCCACTTTGCCTGTCCCTGACGGACCGAATAGGCATGTTTGCCACTCTAATTATTAATATGCTGGGCAACGTATCCTGCACCATTTTGTTCGCTACGTCCTCTGTGTGGTGGGCGGTCCCTTATGCTATTCCAGCCCGATTAATGTGCGCCGTCATTAAAGTGCTACCTAATGGGCTTGCCGTTCCTTCAGGAGATCCGCTTTTGGATAAAGGCGTGATTGTACCCGGCCTAGTGATCACAATCTGCCTGTTTATAATTCTGTCGATACTGACGGCGATGTCCTTCCGCAAGCGGGAGGCTAAATAAGATGATTTCTTTTTTCCGCTATCTGAAATCCGATGTGCTTAAACTTAGAAGGCAGCCCTTACTGCTTGTGCAGCTGTTTGTGCCGCTTTTAGGCATAGCAATCTTTCTAGCCTATTATTCCTTTACTCCGTATTCACCGATTTCAAAGGTGGACGGCTATTTGCTGGTCTTGGCCGTTGTTCTTCCTACCATGATTGGTATTGTCTGCTCCATTGCTGTTGAGCAGGAGGCAGTCGCTGGCTATTTCCAGCAGCTATTGATCTCGCCAGTGAAGCTGCTACCTTTCCTGAGCAAGCTCAGCCTGCTCCTGATCTTGGGATTTGGCAGTGTGCTGCTTGCCTCCGGTGGCTTTGGGGCTGGCTATATATATCTTATGAGAGAGTCACCGTATGGCTTGAAGTTTTATGTGTTGGCTGCCTGCATTCTGTTTATGTCCAGTGTATTCCTCTATTTTCTGCATTTTTTCATTAGTTTGCGGTTCGGTAAGGGAGCTTCCATCGGTCTAGGCATTATGAAGAGTCTATTGTCCGCTTTGCTTCTTACAGGGCTGGGTGATCATAATTGGATATTCATCCCCTCTGCTTGGACTGCCCGGTTCATCACGATCTGGGTGCAATACGGTATAAACTCAGCAGTATCTATTCCTGAAGCTATACGGCTTGATTCGGGAG
>NZ_WUDQ01000719.1:0-1580 GCF_009827695.1 Paenibacillus sp. OT2-17
CCCTTTAGCATCTGTCCCTGATTGGAGTGAAGCATCCTGAGCATGGAGTTAAAAGAGGTGAATTTTAGCAATACATTGCTATTTTTCTTACGGTACCTCACATAATATCCTTGCTTGGGAACATGGGACAGACGGTAGATTCCTTTACCGAGACTGCCTCCACTTGGCTTGTAATAAGCAAATTGATGTCGGTCCAGCATACTTCGGATACGTTCAGAGCTGGGATTCGTGTATGATTCAGGGACATAGCGGTTAACATCTGGGTTATTCTCCAGCAGATTATAGATATCGGACTTATTGAAAAAGCTCCAGTTAAAGAAGGGAATTCGTTTGCGGGAAAAGCGTTCGCGTAGTTGATTGATCGCCGGGGAAAAATCAGAGCGACGGCTCGGCAAACGATTATAGATCACGTCTGGCAAAGGTACAAGTTTACGTGTAAATTCCCCGCTGGATGACAGAAAATAGCCGTTAATCGTATCATTTTGCCAGTTGATATCCCGAGGGGTGAAGGCAAAAATATACGATTTTTTGCTACCTTCCTTCAGCAGTTGCTTAATAAAGCCTGTGCGTGATCCGAAAGGGCGAGTGGTGGAGGTGGTACCGTCAGACAGCACGCCAATCAACGGCCCTAGCTGTATATCACCATCCAGATTTCGCAAATAGATGGACCCGCTTTTGGGAACACGGATTGCGTTACGTAAGCCGGAGGTCAAGTATAGATGGCGTCCCGCCTTCTGAATTGGTTTTACTGTAGCGGGGATCTGATCCTTACCGAGCCGCAGACGAACGGACTTGGCTCCGGATAATTTAAGGCTTTTCAACAAGGCAGTGGATATATACGCCACCTTGTCGGGCTGCTGTGAGAAATGCACATTGCAATGCGTTAAACTCATCTGTTTATCCTCCTATACCGTATGTTCAAGGGAGGCGTCCGCGCCCTTTGGCCCTGTCGCTTTGGAATGGGTCATTAAATATCGAGCATATTCGAGCGGGCGGTTGACCGACTGGAAAGCGCACTCTGGCTGACGGGTCTGAAAAAAGGAGGCCCGCCCAGGTCGGGAATTAACCTCCAATAGCCAGATGTTCCCGATCCGGTCAATACCGTAATCAATTCCCAACTCGCCAAGGCGGCCATAACGTTCCTCCAGCGCCTTGGTAATGGTCAAGGACAGCGTCATCATCTGCCTGATGATGAGACGCGTGGTGTCCGCGCCAAATTGTTCACGAAGGTAAGGCTCAGCAGGATGGGCTTCGCCTCCACCGTGCAGATTAGAAGTCAGGGTTCCTTTTCTGCCTTCTCTTACGGCAAAGCCCGTCAGGCACCAATAGCCGTTGCCATCCTTTTGCATGAGTGCGCGAACATCAAAGGGATGATTGCTTTGGCTTGTTAATTTCAAATAAGGCTGCACGATATAAGCGCGTTTGTGTGCAATTCCGTGGATCCATGACAATCCTGCATCCAATTCGGAAAACGAGCGCCGGAACGGGCGGTTACGGGAGTCTCTACCCTGTACAAGTAGTCCCTGACCTCCTTCTGCCAGCCGGAGATACAGTGTGCTCTTGCCATGTGTTCCGGTCTG
>NZ_WUDQ01000071.1:0-14845 GCF_009827695.1 Paenibacillus sp. OT2-17
ATCTACGACCAGTACAGGTTTACGGCTTGGAGATTCCCGATGTGGAATTTCCCAGTCGTGGCTGGACTCCCCCTCCAGTTCATTTTCCTGAGCAAAGCCAAGCTTCATTGTAAAATGAAACGTCACGCCCTGTTCTCCGCTCGTATCTACACGGATATCTCCGCCCATCATATTCACTAAGGTTTTACAAATGGCGAGTCCTAACCCGGTTCCACCATATTTACGCGTCATTGAAGAATCCAGTTGGGAAAAGGGCTGAAACAGCCTTCCAACCTTAGCGGGATCAATACCAATGCCTGTATCCTTCACAGAAAACTCAACGGTAAGTCCATTGTCGCTTTGCTCTTTGACAGATGCGAAGACATACACCCCGCCCCGGTCTGTAAATTTGACGGCATTGGATACCAGGTTAATCAATACTTGACGCAATCTTCCCATATCTCCATATAACACAGGAGGCATCTGTTCATCGAGGAAATAAACCAGTTCCAAGTTCTTTCGGTTCACCTCTACCGTAAATAGGCTGAAAACCTCCTTGATACAGGAAACCAGATCAAAAGGATATTCCTCTACCTCCATTTTGCCTGACTCCAGCTTAGTGAAGTCCAGAATATCATTAATGACTGCTACCAGCGCGTCTGCACTACGACGGATGATATCGGCATATTCCTGTTGGTCGCTTTGCAACTCCGTCTCCATCAGCAAATCAATCATGCCAATGACGCCGTTCATAGGTGTGCGGATTTCATGGCTCATCATTGCCAGAAATTCCGTTTTGGCATTGGCAGCAATCTCTGCTGCCTCCTTGGCGGCAATCAGTTCGCTGTTCATCTTCTCCAGCTGCTGGGTCTTCTGATGAAGCAGCATGGACTGTGTCTTCAAGCGCTTGTTTGTCAGATACATTTGCACGAAGCCTTCAATTTTGGACTTGAGAATTTGAGGGATGAACGGCTTCACCATATAATCAATACCGCCCGCTGAATACCCCGCAAATAAATGCTCCGCTTCCTTGCTGTTAGCTGAAATAAAGATAATCGGAATATCCTTCGTTTTCTCTCTGGCCTTGATTAACTTTGCGGTCTCAATTCCATCCATACCCGGCATCTGCACATCCAGGACTACGATTGCAAATTCATCTTTTAATAGACATCGCAGCGCTTCTTCCCCGGATGTGGCCTTTACCAAATTATATTGTTCACTCTCCAGCACCGCCTCAAGAGCGAGCAGGTTCTCAGGTCTGTCATCTACCAGCAATATATGAATCGGTTCATGAAGCCCCATGGAATCCTCCTAAGCATCTCTATTTAATCTTCCGGTAAATTTTTTCTATCCGGTCCAGCGGCTCGTAGGAATCACTATAATCGGTAAAATGTATGGATTCCTTGGCCCCAAGCACCAACACACCAAAATGACTCAAGCTATCATAAAACAACCCATGCACGTGGTTGCGAAGTTCGTCGTTAAAATAGATCATGACATTCCGGCAAAAAATAACATTGAACTCGTTAAAGGACCGGTCAGTCGCTAAGTTGTGCTCCGCAAAAATAATATTTTTCCGTAAAAAAGGATGAAACATCACTGAATCATACTTGGCTGTATAATATTCAGAGAACGATTGCGTGCCCCCGGACTCCAAATAATTTTTGGTATACAGCTTCATTCTGTCGATCCCGTATACGCCTTCCTTCGCCTGCTGTAAAGACAGGTTATTCATATCCGTCGCATAAATGCGGGCCTTATCATATAAGCCTTCTTCATGCAGCAAGATCGCCATAGAATATACTTCCTCACCTGTGGAGCAACCTGCATGCCATATTCGAATGTACGGATACGTTCGCAAAATAGGAATGATTTTCTGCCTAAAATTCAGAAACAGCTCCGGGTCACGGAACATCTCGGTCACCGGAATGGAAAGGCTTTGCACCAGTCTATCGAAGGCGCTGCGATCATGCAGCACCTTCTCCTGAAGTCCTGATATCGTGCTTACATTCTCGGACTGCGCATGATAATAAACACGCCGCTTAATCGATGGCAGAGCGTAGTTACGAAAATCGTAGCCGTACAGCCGATGTATACCTTCCAGCAACAGCTCAATCTCAATCAATTCCCGCTCAGTATCATTCGATTTCACTTCATTAGCAGCATTATCCGCCATATCCTTAGATGTCATAATCTCTCTCCAATTCCTAAATAGGTTTTGCCTGTGCCGCTCCAATCATGTGTCGATTTATATTACCCAATTTTTTGGGTTACGAATACAACCACACCCGCATTAATGATAAAAGCTGTTCGGTTTGAATCGGTTTTTTTACATAATCGGAAGCGCCTGCCTCAATACACTTGGAACGATCATCCTTCATGGCCTTGGCTGTCAGGGCAATAATAGGCAACTTCTCGAATTGTGGCATTAGCCGGATACGTCGCATCGCTTCATATCCATCCATTTCCGGCATCATCATATCCATCAGAACCAGATCAAAATCAGGTGTCTGTTCCAGCAGTTCCAGTGCTTCTCTTCCATTTTCCGCAAAGGTAACCTCCATACGATAGCTTTCCAGCACGCTGGACAGAGCAAATACATTGCGAATATCATCGTCTACCAACAATATTTTTTTATCTTCAAACAGTTCTTCCTTGTTGTATAGCTTCTGCAAAATTTTGCGTTTATCCTCAGGAAGATTCGCCTCTACACGATGCAAGAACAACGTTGTTTCGTCTAAAAGCCGTTCCGGCGATTTAACATCCTTAATAATAATAGACTCTGCATATTTGCGAAGTTGCGTTTCTTCTTTGCTGTCCAGATCTTTGCCTGTATAAATAATGATCGGCAAATCAGTTAGCTGCTCGTTCTCTCGAATACGATCCAGCAGTTCAAAACCAGTCATGTCGCTCAGCATCAGATCCAGTACCATGCAGTCATACCGCTGGGTAGCTAGCTCATTCAGTGCTTCCTGACCTGTCGATACCGCCGTAATGGCAACATCATCATGATCGATCAGCTCAATAATGGATTTACGCTGATTATCATCATCTTCAACCACAAGGAGACGTTTGACCATTTGGTCCGTATACGATTTTATATGTGAAAATGCCTTATCCAGACTTTCCTTCGAGGAAGGCTTTTTGAGATAGGCAATCGCGCCCATCATTAAGCCCTGCTTCACATCATCTATGACCGAAATAACATGCACTGGAATATGACGTGTTGATGAATTTCCTTTTAGCTCACCCAAAATGGACCATCCATCCATTACAGGTAATTGAATATCTAGTATAATAGCGTCCGGCAAATAAGATTGAGCCATGTTGAGCCCATCGTCTCCTTGGAGAGCGATCAGTGCCTTAAAGCCCCGGCTACGGGCCATATCGTACAAAATATTAGCAAAATTAATATCATCCTCAATAATCAGCAGCACTTTATCCTGCGAGGTAATCTCGTTTCGATCGTCTCCCGGATGTATAATGTCCTTCGCTTTGTTTTTCGAAGGCATCTGATATAATGGCAACCGTTCAGCAGGCATAATCATGGGAAGGTCCGTTTCTGCCGAGGCTGCCACATTCTCAAAATCCGAATTCACATCCGTACCGTTAAATCCCTCTCTCGAATGAGAGTCCATATCCTCAGCCGTTGGCGTTTGTTCCGGCAAATACAATGTGAAGCAACTACCCTGTCCCTGCTCGGATTCCACCGTAATAACGCCGCCCAACAATCTGGAAAGCTCGCGGCTGATCGACAGACCTAGTCCTGTCCCCCCATATTTCCGGCTGGTTGTACCGTCTACCTGCTGGAAGGCTTCGAAGATCAGATCCGTTTTATCGGAAGCAATCCCAATGCCCGTATCACGCACAGATAGAGCCAGATAGGATCTTCGTGGATTTAGCAGACCAGGAAGCTGCTCTCCGTTTGCCCGAGATACAATGAAACGAATAGAACCTTCCGTGGTGAACTTGAAGGCATTAGACAGCAAATTACGTAAAATTTGTTTGAGACGATAACCGTCACTGATAATGGCATCCGGCAGGTTCTCTTCAATTTCGGTATGCAGTTGAAGCTCACGTTTGGCTGCGACCGGAGCAAAATTCTGCTCCACAAACAGTTCCAGTTCCTTCAAATGGACCGCTTCATGGTTAATATCCATTTTTCCAGCGTCCACTTTGGATAAATCCAGAATTTCATCAATCATTTTCAACAAATCCGCGCCTGACATATAAATGGTTTGTGCATATTCCACCTGCTTTGGCTTGAGATTGCCTTCCTTGTTCTCAGACAAGAGCTGAGAAAGAATAAGCAAGCTATTTAGCGGAGTACGCAGCTCATGAGACATATTGGCCAAAAACTCAGATTTGTATTTGCTTGTGATTCCTAGCTGCATGGCCTGTTGCTCCAACTGAGCTCGCGCATGTTCAATCTCATCGTTCTTTTCTTCTACTTCTCGAACCTGTTCTTCTAGCGCTCTAGTTTTGGCAATCAGTTCAGTATTAAAATGCTCCAATTCTTCTTGTTGACGTTGTAACAATTCCTCTGAACGCTTGAGTTCTTCTGTTTGCTCCTCCAAATTTTCGTTGGAGCGCTTGAGTTCCTCTTGCTGAGTTTGTAGTTCTTCGGATTGGCATTGCAATTCCTCAGTAAGTGCCTGAGATTCGCGCAGCAATTGCTCTACACGCATCCGTCCCTTGATGTTGTTCAGAATGATCCCCAAGCTCTCTACTAATTGAGCAAACAGCTTCGTTTCCAGATCACTGAAGCGATCCAGTGACGCTATTTCTACAGCACCGATACACTCATCCTCGAACAAAATAGGAAAAATCATAATTCCCACTGGCTTACTTTCTCCTAAGGCAGAGCCTATGGACAAATATCCGTCAGGAGCCTCTGTAATCAAGATCGGCTTACGATCCAGAACACATTGTCCGAGCAAGCCTTCGCCCACATGGATAACGTCCCTAATCGAATTTTCGCCAGTCACCTTTGCATAGGAACCGTATAACTTAAAACGGTTGTCTTCTACATCTTTTCCTTGCAAATAGATGGCTCCATAGCTGCCTCCCAAGATGGGCGTAAACTCACTAATGAACATCTGAGCAACCTGCTCCAGTGAATTTACACCACGGAACAGCTCAGTCACCCGAGCAGTATTGGCATTAAGCCAAGTTTGATCCTTCTGCGTTTGAAGGACGGAATGCTCGAATTTCCGCTTTTCTTCCAAGTCCCCGGCCATTTGTTGAAATACACGAGCGACTTCACCGATTTCATCTTTGGGGGCAACACTCATTCGGCTGATGGCCCTGTACTTTCCCTTGCCAAAACCATTAATCATGAGATTAACGATATTTAGACCTTTGGCAATGCTTGGGAGCACCCACAAAATAACCAGTAAGCCCATGATCAGACCGGCGGCCATCAGAATTGTGGTAATCTGCACAGATTCCTCATAGGCCTGATTGGCTTGCTTCATGTCGTTATCAATCTCCCGATCCTGAAAAACGGCAAGGGCATTAATGCTGTCCATTGCCTCCTCTTGAGCAGGCAGACCAGTACTATTGCGGAAAGCGTTAGCCTCATCAATGCGATCTTGTCCCAGCAAAGAAACTAACCTTTGTTCGTAACTCAGAAATTCATTCCAGGCGACGGCTACCCGATCAACCTGCTGCTGCTCTTCACTGGTGCCTGAATTTGTTTGCAGACTTGCCAGCACTTTCGTTCCAGTAGCGGAAATATCATCGAGCTCACGTTTGGCCTCGCCGACGGAGGAGCCCGGATTCAAAATCAGGTTGGCCATAACTTTGGCCATATCATTCACCTGACCACGAATAGCCGTTGTTTTCCGGACCTTCACATATCGGTCCTGGTAAACCTGATTCAGCTGCTCATTCAGGCTCCCCATACGGTCATAGCTGATTAGCGTCAGCACAAGGAGGATCGCCATAAGCGATCCAAAGCCGATCAGCAGTTTATTTCTGATTTTCATGCAAGCTCTCTCCCTCTTTCAATGAAATCCAGATCAGGCACTTATCATCATCGCGATCCTGTGGCGCCTCATTACGAAAAAATGCATCCAGCATCGCTTCTTCATTCCAATCCTCATACTTACGTAGACACTCAGTCAGATACTCCAACTGCTCTTCATATTCACCTTCCACCGCTTCCAGCAAGCCATCCGTATACAAAGCGATATGTCCAGTTCCTTCATAATGAATCGTGTGCATTTCTGCATCAATCTTATCAAACAAACCAACCGGGCTACATGCACGGTCAAATTTGGTAATGCTGCCATCCTGGTTGAACAGCAAACCGGGAGGATGTCCCGCATTTACATAGTCAATTCGCCGTGAACGGGTATCAATCACCATATAAATCGCCGTAAAATAATACTGTACCAGCTGCTTGCCCAGATCCAGTTGATTAAAACGCCGATTCAGCTCTTGTATGACTTTCTCAGGCTCCACATATGTGGTCACCGTATCCTTAAGTACAGACGCAATGAACATGCAGAACAGCGAGGAAGAAATGCCATGCCCCATCATATCAAGCAAAATGATGGCATATCGCCCCTCCCCTAACGGATACCATGAATATAAATCCCCTGCCAGTTCAAAGGAAGGCTGATAGAGCGCATTCACTTGCAGCACTGGGTCATGGATGGCAGGGCTAAGCACCGCCTGCTGCACCATCGCGGCCAGCTTCAACTCATCCTGAATTCGCTGATCCCGATCCTTATGCCAATCCTTCTCCTGTTTGAGACGCAAGGCAGACCGGATTCGCGCCATGAGCTCTACCTTGTTGATTGGCTTCGTGACGTAATCGACGGCTCCCACATCTAGAGCTTCGGCCAATTTTTTGGAATCGCCTACCGCCGTTACCATAATAATCGGGATATCTTTTAAATGCTCATATTCCTGTACAATACTGCAAGCTTCAATGCCGTCCATTTCAGGCATCATCATATCCAGCAGCACCAGATCAATATCTGAAGGACGGGGCCTGAGACTAATGGTACGGTCGCCGATTCCCAGATGCTCCAACATTTCTGCGGCCGAGCTAGCAGAGATCACATCCCGATAATTTTCTTTTTTCAGTATTTCACGAATAATAATGACATTCGTCGGGTTATCGTCAACAATTAGAATTCTCATTGGCCTCTCCTTTGTAACTCATGTATTATACTATACCTACTTAAACGGCAACACCCTTGTTCATTAGAAGTAGTGTTTCCGTAAGAAGGCATTCCAAAAACATAGATAAGGAATGAGGCTGGAACCCCATTCCTTATCTATGTTTTTGGAGGACCCGCGAAACACTTGTGCTGCGGTCAACATCCTCTTTTTCGAATCTAATGCCACTCTGCTTTTATGGTGAACAGCAATATCACGCTTTTTTAGCAATGACCAGCACTTTACCCTGATCCAGTTCTTTTTCATAAAAGTCAGCTTCGGTATCTGTAAATCCCAAAGAAGTAATTTTAGCGCGAAGCTCATCGCCACGGGAACGGAACAAGTTGGCTAATGAATCGAAAACGCCCTCTTCCTTAATCCCGATTTCCTTAGCATCCACCGTATCGGCAATACGATCTGTCCGATCCTGATCATGAGCGAGCACGAACACATCCTCATAACGATAGCCCGTGTTACGCAACTCATTTACTGCTTCAACGGCTTGTACACCGTTATCTACCACTTTGGCATAAGATTTATGATTGGTCTGATTCATGTTTCTCACGCTCCTTTAAGGATTGACTTCTCTGACTATTACACTTCACATATCCATTTGAAACTTCCATGTTATGTCACGCCTCAAAAAAATCGATTACCACTCCGTTTCATCAAAAAACTCAACGTACTTAGGTTTATCAGACGTCTCATCCATAAACACTTTGATTGCACGTTGTCCGCGTACATAGACCTCTCCGTCTTCCGCCGTGAATTGCGAGCCACCCAGCGCCTGATCCAGCGTTTTCCGTTGCAGCGGCAGCCACTTATCATTTACCTTGATTCGACCAGCAGCAGGATCTACATGCACATAAGAAACGACGTCCTCACGCATACCTACAACAACATCTGGATATTGGTATTCTGTAGAAAGCAGCAGCATATCCTTTTTGACTCGTTGTGGCTTGCCTAGCTTCTTCAACACATCCGCACGGGTGTCATCCAAAGATATGCCATTTAAGGTATGAAAATCTGCTGGTACAGCATGTGGAGCGGGTATCGTCTGTACAGTCCTAACCATATGCCCCGCTGTTTGCGGGGAAACGGTTTGCTGAACCGTATCCTGTCCGGAAAAGGGAGTGAGCAAACCAGCAGCTAGTAATAACGTCTTCATCATAAATCTCACCCTTTCAATGAATTTCCTGTAGTTTACGGTTCAGCCACTATGCTACTGACGCATTTTCTGCCACACTCCAGCAGCGATGTCTACATAACCCAACCAGTTTTTACCCGGTTTGGCCGCAGGCTCCTCATAAGTCGCATTGTAGCTCTGAACCGTCCGCTCCGTTGCGGTCAAAGGTCTATTCGGTGTCGTTGCCTTGATCGCGTGATCTGTTCTGGAAGTATTACTCGCAGCGCTATGCGATTTCTGAAACCGTGTCATTAACGCTGTTGAAGCCTGCTTGGCAGCCAGCGTCACTTCACTGAGTACCTCTCCCAAGTTTCTAACCGATTCCATCACTGGCTCCACTTGCTTCAATTTATGATCAACGTCTGCGGTGATGTCATTCGCATGTCGAACCGTTTGTTTTACTTCATAACTCAGTTCATCTATCGTTTTTTGTACATCCTGCAAGGTTTGAGTCACCTTATCCAGAGAGCCTTGTGCTGCTTTCAACGTTTTAATGAGGAAAATAACGAGAACTGCAAATGCGATAGCAATAATAAAAATGCTGACCTGTGTTAACATAGCGTAACCTCTCTTTCGTCTTTCACGATGATGTTTATGATTACTGCATAGTTACCCTTTAGATTCAGACACGAAACAACGTCCAGGCTGGCTTCTTCTCCGCTCCAAACGTTATGATTCACGGACTCTCGCACCGTTTAAAACACCATATAACGATGGCACAGCCACGAATAATCTATAGAAGTCATTGTCATCTGCAACCACGCTCTATCGGAGCGTGAGTATGCCACATTATATACAATTAAAGGAGGATACAGAACATGCTAAAATGGTCCGCTTTATTCTTAATTTTTGCTGTGATCGCCGGGATCTTAGGTTTTTTTGGTATCGTCGTGTCCATAGCTGCTACAATCGCTAAAATATTATTTGTGATATTTCTGGTATTGTTCGTCATTTCACTCTTTACCGGAAGAAAACGGGTTTCATAGTTATCGGATGCTAGCTGCACAAAAGTAATATTCTAAATGTTTATAAAAAAAGGATGTTCCCACCCTGGTTAACAGGGCTGTGGAACATCCTTTTTTGATGCAGCTTTTTAACATTTAGCAGCGCTCTATTGAATCACGCTGCCCCCAAACAGGAAACGATCCTGCCAAGGCTTGCTGAAATCCGTAACTTTTACACCGCCACCCGCTACAGAAAACGTATGGAGAAGCTTGTTGTCTCCCAAATATACAGCTACGTGTGTAATCGTTTGGGAGGAATTATCCAAGGACGTGTACGCCCCGGAAGATGCATTATAATTTGTAAAGAAGAGCAAATCACCACGCTTCAGCGTAGTCATGTCCGTATTCGGCTGACTGTTTTGCTTGATCCACTCACCCTGTGAACGAGAATCTGCCGGAAGCTGGATACCTACAGCCTGACGGAAAATTTGACGGGTAAATGCCGAGCAATCAAAAGTAGCCGTACTGTTACGATCCGAACCATATTCATATGGAGTTCCGAGATAAGTCATCCCCGTATTAATAACCTGCTCTATTGCAGCCGCTGCATCACCGGAAAACATGTTCGTAGTTGACGCAGGAGATGCTGTCACAGGTATTGCGGTAGTATCAGGAGTGGTTGTCACCGGAGCAGCCACAGGCTGCTGCACAACAACGCCCTCACCAATACGAATATACTGTGGAGACGAGCTAACATAGCCCACCGTACCATCAGCATTGGTAACCTTGAACCAATAAGCATTACTTGGATCGGTAATCGTAACGACATCCCCTGCATTCAAATAGCCCAAAACCTCGGAAGAAGTGGATGCCTCCGCCCGCAAACGAACGGACGTTTGAATCGTGGCTTTCGTTTGACCGGCAGAACTATTCACTGAGGCCACAGCCTCTTTAGCTGAAACATTTTTAACTGACTCTGCGGCTTCCGGTTTACGGCTGGCAGATGAGGTGACAGCAGCAGCGACGCTGGTAGCGCCAACTTTTATGTACTTGTCGGAGCTGCTAGTGTATCCGGTTACTCCATCAGAAGTCTTGATCTTATACCAATAGCTGTTCGTTTTCTCCAATACCGTTACGGCCTCTCCCTGCTTCATAAAGCTGACTACATCCCCTGTAGTCGAAGGACCGGATCTAAGCTTTACAGCCGCCTGAATAACCGCCTTCTGTCCTGTGGATGCTGTTGATGCCGCTGCGTCAACCTGACCCGGCGCCACATGAATTGCTGCCAACAGCGCGGCTGACGTCATGAGCATTCCCATCACGCGTCTTCTCAATGTTGCACCTCCTGGCTGTTTTTACGAATTTGAAGAGCATATCCAATTCCGACGAATATAGCCGGACATGCCTTCATTATAGTAAAAGCAGCAGGAAGAGAGATATAATCCAAACGTCACAAAAGGAAGCGTATACGCCTTTTTCATATAGGTCTAAAGTCACTTTTAACACTAAATATTCAATAAATAATCTATAATTTGGGTTCTACATGGACATGGACATGCATCGTATTATGAACCTCTTGCAGACGTTCCTCAATCCGGTCGCTGATCCGATGCCCTTCAATCAGGCTGAGTTGCGGATTGACCTCAATGACCACATCCACCAGCGCATGATTGCCGTGTACACGTGCCTTAACGTCCCGAATCCCCTCTACTCCAGGTATACAGGCAATCGTACTCCGTAAGTCAGACAGCTCTTGCTCATCAAATCCATCGGTCAAGCTGTGCGTGGAATCCTTAAAAATATCCCACGCTGTTTTACAAATGATAAATCCTACCGCGATCGCAGCTACAGTATCCAGCCAGGGTAGGCCGAACTGTGCGCCGATAATGCCAACTGCTGCCCCAACACTGACAAGTGCATCCGATAGATTATCCTTGGCCGCTGCCAGCAAAGCCTTATTGTTAATTTGCCGTGCCAGTCTGTTATTGTAAAGGTACACTCCCAGCATAATCATTGCACAAATCACAGCTACACCCGCGGAGGTGATATCCGGTATTTGCTTTCCGCCCTTGAAAATGCTCCCGATCCCATCAATAAGCACCTGCAAACCGACGACAGCCATAATAAAGGACGCCAGCAGCGCCGCGATCGTTTCTGCCCGAAAATGTCCATAGGCATGGTCAGAGTCCGGTGGCTTTTGGGAAATTCTCAGTCCAACCAGTACAGCAACCGACACTACAATATCGGTGACATTATTGAAGCCATCCGCCCGCAACGCGCTAGAAGCAAATATATATCCGCTAATCAGCTTAAAGGCGGACAGCAAGAGATAAGCAGCAATGCTCACCCACGCCCCACGCTCACCTTTTCGTATCTCTTCATAGACATTTACCACAACGTAGGACACTCCTTCAAATATATAGTTCCCAGCAGAACGATCTCACCGGGCCCAAAAATAAAAATAGCAGCGTTGCTGCCCTGAATAATATCAATTTTCTTTGGTTAACTGTTATTTTCAGGATAGCAGACGAACTTTGTGTGGGTCTAGAGAAACAGTCTTTCCGCTCTGCATCGCTGTAGTAACAACGAAAAAGTATTGCCAGGCCCCATTCCTGTAGGTTATACAAAACATTTTTTACTTCACGCAAAAAACAGAGGTTTTCTCTTCCAACCCACCCCAGATGTGTGTTATCATTGTTGCCCTTGTCCCTTCTTTTAAAAACGTATAAAATGAGGACACAGCCGCGTTTTTATTCAATCCAGCATGATTGACATGAATTTGGCGGCAACAGGAGGAATTTATTCATGAGCGATGCTAATGAACCACGTAAAGTTAATCTCGCAGATGCCATTCGGGAAAAGCTGGCACAAAAAAAACAGCAGTCCGGCGCTTCACAGCAGGGCGGCTTTCAAGGCGGTTCCGCCAAAACACTGAAAAGCCAAAATACGAAGAAGCCGAACAACCAACGCCGTCGTACAGGCGGATCATAAGCCACCCCATAGTATATATATTGTACGCAAAATCGGACGAGGTCTATCTTACCTCACTCCGGAACCGAGTAAGCTATGGGCATGACACAAAAACGAAAAAGAGGAGTCTCCCCGCCATCTAAATGGCCTAAGGAGCTCCTCTTTCGTTTATCTAGTTGTTGAAGTTAGCCGGTTTGGATATTTAGCCGATTTCTACCGGATACATACGTTCACGCAATTTTGTGATTTCTTCATTTTCCAAGTATTCATCATAGCTCATCGTACGGTCGATTACGCCGTTTGGTGTAATTTCCACGATTCGATTCGCGATCGTTTGAATAAACTGGTGGTCATGGGATGTGAACAATATAGTACCGTCAAAATCAATCAGACCATTGTTCAGCGCTGTAATGGATTCCAGATCCAAGTGATTGGTCGGTTCTTCCAGCAACAGCACATTGGCACCGTTCAGCATCATTTTCGCCAGCATACAGCGAACCTTTTCGCCCCCGGACAGCACACTTGCTTTCTTAAGCGCTTCTTCTCCAGAGAAAAGCATACGTCCCAAGAAGCCGCGCAGGAACGTTTCGTCCTGATCCTTGGAATATTGACGCAGCCATTCCACAAGATTCATATCCACACCTTCAAAATAGGTGGAATTATCTTTCGGGAAATAAGCCTGGCTAGTTGTAATCCCCCAAGAGAATTCTCCGCTATCCGCTTCGATCTCGTTCATCAACACCTGGAAGAGCGTCGATTTAGGCATGCCGTTCGGGCCAACAAACGCGATTTTATCGCCTTTGTTCACAACCAGACTGAACTCATTCAGCACTTGCTCGCCTTCAACAGTTTTACTGAGGCGGTCTACTGTCAGGAGTTGTTTGCCTGCTTCGCGTTCAGGCTTGAAGTTCAGGAAAGGATATTTACGGTTCGATGGACGGATGTCATCCAACGTAATTTTATCCAGTTGTTTTTTACGTGAAGTAGCCTGTTTGGACTTGGAAGCATTCGCGGAAAAGCGCTGAATAAAGGCTTGCAGTTCCTTGATCTTCTCTTCCTTCTTCTTGTTGGCATCACGAGTCAAGGCAAGCGCAAGCTGGCTAGACTCATACCAGAAGTCGTAGTTTCCGACGTACATCTGGATTTTGCCAAAATCAATATCCGCAATATGCGTACATACCTTGTTCAGGAAGTGACGATCATGGGATACAACGATGACGGTGCCTTCATAGTCCATCAAGAAATTTTCCAGCCATTGAATGGATTCGAGGTCCAGATGGTTGGTAGGCTCATCGAGCAGCAAATTGTTCGGACGACCAAACAACGCTTGAGCCAGGAGAACACGTACCTTGTCATTACCACTCAACTCAGACATGTTCTTGTCATGCAGGTCGCGGGGAATACCAAGACCGATCAGCAAGGAAGCTGCATCTGGCTCGGCATCCCATCCGTTCAGCTCCGCAAATTCACCTTCAAGCTCACCGGCACGTAGACCGTCCGCTTCGGTAAATTCCGTTTTGGCATACAGCGCATCCTTTTCCTTCATGATTTCATACAGACGCGTGTGGCCCATAATAACGGTTTCCAGAACCGGGAATTCATCGTATTCATAATGGTTCTGCTTGAGGACTGCCATCCGTTCACCCGGTGTCATGTGAACCTCGCCAGAATTGGCTTCAATTTCACCGGAAAGAATTTTCAAAAAGGTGGATTTACCCGCGCCATTCGCCCCAATCAGGCCGTAGCAGTTCCCAGGAGTAAATTTGATATTTACGTCTTCAAAAAGTGGGCGTTTACCATAACGAAGCGTTACGCCGCTTGTACTGATCATATAAGCATACCATCCTTATCATTAGTAAAGTGCTAAACACAAAATTACCGACGGCAATAGTATAACACACAAAAGATCGGATTCGAACCGTAGTATAAGCATAACCGCCCCTGAATCTCATCCAATATCTTATAAATAAAATAAAAAATGCTTCTGTCTCCACGATTGTCACCTGACAAACACATGGACCAGAACCATTTTCATGTTCTAAATTCGTTGAGATGCCGTTAGGACAGACGCGTTATTCAGTCGCGGCATTGATGTTCCATGCGCTTGTAATTGTCAGGAAACCCCGACACCTAACGGAATGAGGTACATGCCGACTTCATCATCCTGTTTGATTACGACCTCCACGTCATAGACCGTCTGGATCAGTTCAGATGTAACGACCTCTGTAGGTGGGCCGTTCGCTATAATACGCCCTTCCTTCATGGCAATCATCACATCGCTATACCGAATAGCCTGATTGATATCATGCAGCACCATCACGATTGTCAGTCCATGTTCCTGGTTTAACTGCCGAATGAGCTTTAAAATTTCAAGCTGGTAGTACATATCCAAATAGGTGGTCGGCTCATCCAAAAATAAAATTGGCGTCCGCTGTGCCAAGGCCATTGCAATACTCCAGCTTCGTTAGACCATCGACAAGCATCGCACATGTATCGCCAAAATGCTCGCGAATCTGCGCCAAAGACACCGTCGTATCCTCCACAACGTCATGTAAAAGAGCGGCGATAATGGAGATGGTATCCATCTGCATAT